>WLHC01000014.1 GCA_009702925.1 Actinomycetota bacterium | reverse complement strand
TGAAGAAGTTATGAAGGTTGGCGACAAGATTCAAGTTGAAATCGGTGAGATTGATCCAAAGGGCAAGCTTTCTTTGGTTCCAGTCCTTGAAGATGGAACAACTGGTTCTGCTGAATAAATGAGCGTTCGTCGTTCGGTATTACCTAGCGGTCTGCGTATCGTTACTGAAGAAGTTCCTTCGGTACGCAGCGCCGCAATTGGTATTTGGGTCAATGTTGGTTCACGTGATGAAACCCCGGCAGTTGCTGGGGCTTCTCACTTTTTGGAACATTTACTTTTTAAAGGTACCAACCGACGTAACGCCTTAGAGATCTCATCGGCCATTGAATCAGTTGGTGGCGAGATGAATGCATTTACGAGCAAGGAGTACACCTGCTACTACGCACGTGTCATTGATACTGATTTGCCGATGGCCATTGATGTGATCTCTGATCTGATCACTTCTTCGATCGTCACAGCGTTAGATGTTGATGCAGAACGTAAGGTGGTTTTAGAAGAGATTGCAATGCGCGATGACGATCCAAGTGATCTTGTACATGATCTCTATGCTGAAACTTATTATGGAGATACACCTCTTGGTAGACCAATTCTGGGCACAAATGAATCTATTAAAGCTATGTCCCGTAATTCAGTTTTCAACTACTATAAAAAGCGATATCAGCCTCAGGATTTAGTGGTTGCTGTTGCTGGAAATATAAAGCACAAAAAAGTAGTTGCGATGGTCGAGCAAGCTCTATCTCAGGATGGATTTCTTGATGTTGTCGGTGCACCTGTTATTCGCGCCAACACGCCAGTTCGAAAGAGCATTCAAAGATCAGTTGGAATCATTACCAGACCAACGGAGCAAGCCCATATGTTTTATGGGATGGAAGGTGTAGCTCGCCACGATGATCGACGATTTGCAATGGGAGTTTTAGCATCAGCTTTAGGTGGCGGAATGTCTTCTCGTTTATTTCAAGAGATTCGTGAAAAACGTGGGCTTGCATACTCTGTCTATGCATATGCCCAACAGTTTGCAGGTAGTGGACAAATTGGTTTTTATGCAGGATGCAATCCAAGCAAAGCTGTTGAAGTTGTAGAGATTATCCGCGAAGTGCTATCCGATGTTGCTGATAACGGAATGTCCCATGAAGAAATAGAAAGAGCTAAGGGCGCAGTACGAGGCTCTTTGGTCTTGAGCCAGGAAGATTCCGGATCCCGCATGAGCCGAATAGGCAAAAATGAAATTGTGTACGGTCACGTGATGGGCTTTGATGAGATTTTAAAGGCGGTTTCATCGGTTAACGCCTCCGAAATTAAGGAAATTGCAAGCCAATTCCTGACTAAAACGCCTACCCTTGCACTAGTGGGACCATTTAAAAGTGAATCTAAGTTTGAGAAGGTGCTGGCGCAATGATTAATGTTGGAGTGCTCGGAGCTAACGGCCGGATGGGCAGTGAGGTAGTTAAGGCAGTTTCCTCTGCTCAAGGATTGGCACTAGTTGCGACATTAGATATTGGTGATCCACTAGATAAATTAGCGACATCTGGCGCACACGTTGTTGTTGATTTCACGACTCCAGATGCAGTAATGGCAAATCTTGAGTATCTCATCAAAGCAGGAATCAATGTAGTTGTTGGAACTACTGGCTTTGATGCAAAGAGAATAGAAAAAGTGCAATCACTGTTAAAGGATCATTCAAAAGTTGGAGTTTTAATTGCACCAAATTTTGCCATTGGCGCAGTTCTCATGATGGAGTTTGCCGAGAAAGCAGCACGTTATTTTGAATCAGCTGAAATTGTTGAACTACACCATCCCGATAAAGTCGATGCCCCATCCGGAACTGCAGCACGGACAGCACAATTAATGACAGATGCTCGTAAAGCAGCAGGTCTTGCAAAGATGCCTGATGCCACGACCTCAGCCATTGATGGGGCCAGAGGTGCAATCGTGGGAGAAATTCCTGTTCATTCGATACGTGCTAGAGGTCTAGTTGCACATCAAGAAGTTTTATTTGGCGGACTAGGTGAAACACTTACGATCAGACATGACTCTCTCGATCGTGCAGGCTTCATGCCTGGAGTCATTCTTGGAATTCGAAAGATTATGGAAAATCCTGGCCTTACACATGGCCTAGAAAAATTCATGTAACAGGGATAGGAATGCCTCTATGTCTAAAGAACAGATAATTTTCTATGGCGCCGATTGGTGCGGTGATTGCCGCAGGTCCAAGCGCCTTCTTGAAGAACTCAAAGTTGAGTACACACTCATTGATACTGAAAAAACAGAAGGCGCTGCTGCGAAAGTAATGGAGATTAATGGAGGAGCTCAGTCGATCCCCGTAATTGTCTTTTCGGATTCAACTCATTTAACCGAACCATCAGATAAAGATCTAAAGGCAAAGCTCGTAGCCTTGGGGATTATCTAAAGCCAGTGATATACGGCGGCCGAAGAAACTGCAGCTGAGAGCACAACTAGTGGAAATGGCGCTTTAAGAAATAGCGCAATGATTGCAACGGATAAACCAACTACGCGCTGGTCAATCATCAACTGTGACTTTTCGGAGAAGGATTGAACGGCAACTAGTGCGCTCAGCAATGCAATTGGAATGAGTGCGTTGATGCGTTGAATCTTTGGGTGGGAAAGCCATCGTTCTGGCACAGAATGGCCCGAGTACTTGAGCGCAAATGCAATGACGCTAGTTCCTATTGTCGCGATCCAGAATGCACTCATCGCTTCATTCCAATTACTATTGCGATAAATGCAGTTGCAATGATGGGAAGACCTGCAGGAAGTATGGGCGTCATGGCGATTGCAAAAAGTGCGCAGCTAACGGCCAAAATTCGCTCGAATTTTCCTGTTAATCGTGGCCACACCAATCCTAAGAAAGCCGCGGGAACGGCGGAATCAAGGCCAAATGCGCGGATATCGCCCATTGCTTGAGCACCTAACGCACCTGCAAGTGTGAAGAGGTTCCAAAATACAAAGACACCAAAACCTGTGTACCAAAAACCTTTTTTTACGGCATCGATTCCTCGTTGCTCTTGGCCAAGTGCAACACCTGTAGATTCATCTATTGTTACCTGCGCTGCCACAACACGTTTAAACCCTCTTACATTTAGATGTGGCGCCATGATCACTCCATAGAGTGCGTTACGCGTTCCCAGCAGTGAAGCTGTCGCAATGGCACTAATTGCACTTCCACCAGCACCAATCACGCCAACTACGGCAAACTGTGATGCACCGGAAAATGTAAGTAAAGATAATAGGCAGGCCTGAAGTACAGAAAATCCATTTGCAACCGCAGCTGCGCCAAATGCCACTCCATATGCCCCCACTGTGATCGAAACGCTCAGTGAATCGCGCAATGTGGGGGAGAAGCGTGTGGACACGCGGACATTCTGCCGTATAAATGCACGAGACGAAAGGGGCAAATAGATAGGGTTCAATAATGAGTGAAAAAAATGAAAACCACGAGATTATCTACCGTGATGATGTAACTGTTGAATTAGTTAAAGCAAGTGCAAGTGATGCAGATGTTATATGGGCCGCGCGAGTTTCGACAGCAGGTGAACAATCCCTAGATGAGATAGGTGAGGATCCAGCTCGATCTGCTGGGTTAATCAACTATCTTGCCCGCGAACGTCACGGCTCTCCTTTTGAGCATACCTCTATGACATTTTTTGTATCCGCGCCCATTTTCGTCTTCCGCGAATTCATGCGCCATCGAATTGCTTCTTACAATGAAGAAAGTGGTCGCTATCGCGAGCTAAATCCGGTTTTCTATATTCCTTCGAAGGAGCGAAAGTTAGTTCAAGTTGGAAAAACTGGTTCATATACTTTTGAAGATGGAACCAAAGAGCAGTTTGAGATTTCAGTAAAAGCTATGAAAGATGCATATGTAATCGCATATGAAAGTTATAAGAAAATGCTAGATGCAGGAGTTGCGCGCGAAGTTGCACGTGTAGTTTTGCCAGTTTCAACATACTCATCGATGTATGTCTCCATGAATGCCCGTGCACTCATGAACTTTCTATCACTTCGTACAGCGCGTGAGGGATCACATTTTCCTAGCTACCCTCAACGTGAAATTGAGATGGTAGCCGAGTTAATGGAAGCCGAATTTGCAAAACTAATGCCACTTACATACTCAGCCTTTGAAAAGTCTGGACGAATCGCCCCATAGAACGGGTAGAGTTGACCCCATGACAACGAACGCTCCATTTGGTCGACTTTTGACTGCAATGGTTACCCCATTTAAAAAAGATGGTGCGATCGATTGGGCTGGCATTGAAAAACTTGCAGATCACCTTGTTCAAAGCGGCCATGACGGAATTGTTGTCAACGGTACAACTGGTGAAGCGCCAACAACAAAGTCTTCAGAAAAAGAAGAGATTATAAAAGTAGTTCGAAAAACTGTAGGATCGAAGATAAAAGTTCTATCGGGCGCTGGAGATAATGAAACCGAGTATTCAATTAATCAAGCCAAGCGAACCGAACAAGCAGGCGCAGATGGACTACTTGTTGTAACTCCTTATTACAACAAACCACCTCAGGCTGGTATCCAGGCACACTTTCTTGCAGTTGCAGATGCGACAGATCTTCCAATGATGATCTATGACATTCCTGGAAGAACTGGTGTTCCGATTGAGCCTGACACAATCGTGCGCCTGTCCGAACACCCCCGCATCGTTGCTCTTAAAGATGCCAAAGGCGATGTCGCATCAACTTCTTGGGTAATCAAGCGTTGCGGTATTCCTGTTTATTCAGGAGATGACATTCTTAATCTGCCACTGCTCTCTGTTGGTGCTGTTGGTTTCGTTTCGGTTTGCGGCCATACGGTTGGTAAAGATCTGCGAGAACTTCTAGATTCATGGTTTGCTGGAAATGCCTCCCGAGCATTAGAGATTCATCAAAAACTTTTGCCCGTATACACAGGCACATTCCGAACACAGGGTGCAATCCTCACAAAAGCTGCACTTAACTTAATGGGTTTGCCAGGTGGCCACACGCGTCTACCGCTAGTCGATGCAACAGATGCGCAAATAGCGCAGTTGCGCGATGATCTTCGCGCCGGTGGCGTAAGCGTTAAATAATGAATCATCCTCATCCAAACTTAAATACCCCACCTAAGCTGGTTGATGGTGGCTTACGCATTGTTGCTCTAGGTGGTCTAACTGAGATCGGTCGAAACATGACCGTCTTTGAGTATAAATCCAAGCTTCTCATTGTTGACTGCGGCGTTTTGTTTCCAGAGGATAATCAACCAGGTATTGATCTGATTCTGCCGGATTTTTCATACATTCGAGATCGATTAGATGATGTTGTGGGAATTTTCCTAACCCATGGCCACGAAGACCATATCGGCGCAGTTCCTTACTTACTAAGAGAACGTGGAGATATTGCAATCTATGGTTCTGCTTTAACTTTGGCGTTAATTACAGCCAAACTAAAAGAGCATCGAATCTCACCACTCACTCAAGTTGTAAAAGAAGGCGGCGTTGAAGATATAGGACCATTTACTTTGGAGTTTGTTGCGGTAAATCACTCAATTCCAGACGCGCTAGCTGTTGTTATAAATACAGGTGCAGGACGTGTATTAGCTACAGGTGACTTTAAAATGGATCAGTTGCCACTAGATGGTCGCATTACAGATTTGCGAACATTTGCGCGTCTGGGTGAAGAAGGCGTGGATTTATTCATGGTCGATTCCACTAACGCTGATGTGCCAGGATTCACGCCATCAGAGCGTGAAATCATGCCAGCGTTGAATCGTGTTATTTCATCGACTCGTCGAAGAGTAATCGTTGCATCATTCTCATCGCACATTCACAGAGTTCAGCAAGTTATCGATATTGCGGCGTTACATGGGCGCAAGGTCGTTTTCATTGGTCGTTCCATGGTTCGAAATATGAAGATTGCCGAAGAAATGGGTTACTTAAAAGTTCCGGCCGATCTTGTTATCGATTCTAAAGAACTGGATCAATTTGATGACAATGTTGTTTTGATATGCACAGGTTCACAAGGTGAACCAATGGCAGCCCTTTCTAGAATGGCAAACGGTGATCACCAGATACGTGTGGGTGAGGGTGACACGGTAATTTTGGCTTCATCTTTGATACCTGGAAATGAGAATTCAGTCTTTCGAATCATTAATGAACTTACTCGATTTGGGGCAAAAGTAGTCCATAAAGCTAATGCAATGGTTCACGTTTCGGGCCATGCAGCAGCGGGTGAACTTCTTTATTGCTACAACATAGTAAAGCCAAAATATGTTATGCCGATTCACGGAGAGTGGCGCCATTTAAAGGCTAATGCGGAATTGGCTATTGAATCAGGTGTTGCGCGAAGTAATGCATTGATTGTAGATAATGGCGTTGTACTTGACATGGTAAATCACGAAGTTGAAGTTGTGGGCGCAGTTCCTTGTGGCTTTGTCTTTGTTGATGGTCAAAGCATTGGCGACATAACTGAAAGTTCATTGAAGGATCGCAGAATTCTTGGAGAAGAGGGATTTATTTCCTGTGTGGTTGTAGTTGATTCACAAAGTGGAAAAATAGTTGCCGGACCAGATATTCATGCACGAGGATTTAATGAAGATGAAGCCATGTTTGATGAAGTGAAAATGCGAATTGAAAAAGCGTTGGAAAGAGCTGTTGTAGATGGCATAAATGGAACACATCAACTTTCACAAATAGTTAGAAAGACGATAGGTGGATGGGTTGGGGGCGAACATCGGCGCAAGCCAATGATCGTTCCTGTAGTCATTGAGGTATAGGCAGCCCTCCAATAAGACGGCGAGCCTAGTAGGTAAGGTTTTATTCAGCCTTTAAGATCGCTAGTGTGGCAAAAAGAAAAAAATCAAGGAGCTCCTCTAAGTCGATAGGCAACGCCGTCACTCGAGCAGTTGCTTCGATATGGCGATTTTTTGCAAAAGTCTTAGGCAACTCTGTTCGATTTTTAGCCCGCGGAGCAAGAGATTTAGATCCTGCCCATCAACGCGACGGAATTGCATTTTTAATTTTGATTTTGGCGTTAATTGCCACGGCAGGTACTTGGTTTAATGCTGACAATATTGTTGGACGCAATGTCTATTCCGTCATTTACGGAGGCTTTGGTCGTTTGGGTATTTTAACTCCACTACTTTTGATTTATTTTGCCATCAGGCTATTTCGAGTACCAGATGATTCGAAAGCAACAGGGCGAATCATTGTTGGAACTTTTACTCTTTTACTTTCCACAACAGGTTTAGCTCACTTAATTAATGGCTCTGTTGGAACTGGCGCAACCGCGATGCGAGAGGGCGGAGGTTGGCTTGGATATGCAGTCTCAACGCCTCTAGTTTCTTTGATGACATCTGTCCTGGTTTATCCAATATTGATCATTGTTCTTTTGTTTGCAATATTGGTGATAACTGCTACACCAGTGTCACAGCTCATTTCTAGATTTACAGGGACAAGTAAATGGCTTTGGAATAAACGACCAGAGCGTAAGGTTCGAGTTGAATCTGACTTTGAGATTACTGACACACCACCTTTTGAAACTCCGATCGTTGCTGCATGGAATGAACACGGTGAAGAATACGACGAAGAAGAAGATCTAGACGAAGAATCTTTTGATGAAGAGTTCACCGTTGAAGTCCCAGCTGCTGCAAATGCAAAGATTGTCGAAAGAACATCTAGTAACCGCAGACCTGAACAGTTACTCCTAACGGCCGACAGTAACTATGAACTTCCAGCCCCAGATCTCTTGCGGACTGGTCCTGCATCAAAAGCCAAAAGCAAAGCAAATGATGCTGTGGTGGCAGCTCTTACGGAAGTTTTCTTACAGTTTGAAATTGATGCTCAGGTTACGGGATTTATGCGTGGTCCAACTGTCACTCGATATGAAGTTGAACTAGGCAACGCCGTTAAAGTTGAGCGTATTACCGCTCTAGCAAAGAATATTTCTTATGCCGTTGCCAGCAGTGATGTTCGCATACTTTCACCGATCCCAGGCAAATCTGCAGTTGGAATCGAGATTCCAAATGCCGATCGAGAGATAGTTGCTTTAGGAGATGTCTTGCGTTCAACAGTTGCAGGACAAGATCTCCACCCAATGTTGGTGGCTTTGGGTAAAGATGTCGAGGGTAATTTCGTTTGTGCAAATCTTGCAAAGATGCCACATTTACTAGTTGCAGGTGCAACGGGTGCAGGAAAGTCTTCAATGATTAATGCAATGATTACATCAATTTTGATGCGATCAACCCCCGATGATGTCCGATTAGTTTTAATCGATCCAAAGCGTGTGGAACTGACTGCCTATGAAGGAATTCCACATTTAATTACACCAATCATCACAAATCCAAAGAAAGCTGCAGATGCCCTTACTTGGGTAGTTCGTGAGATGGATTTGCGATATGAAGACCTATCAACTTTTGGGTTTAGACATATTGATGACTTTAATAAGGCTGTACGAGCGGGCAAAGTAGTTGTGCCCGATGGTAGTGATCGAACTGTTGAGCCATACCCTTACCTATTGGTGATAATCGATGAACTTGCAGATTTGATGATGGTTGCAGCAAGAGAGGTTGAAGAGTCAGTGGTGCGAATAACTCAACTGGCTCGCTCTGCTGGAATTCATTTAGTACTTGCAACACAGCGGCCATCTGTAGATGTAGTGACAGGTTTAATTAAAGCAAATGTACCGTCTCGACTTTCTTTTGCAACTAGTTCATTGGCAGATAGTCGTGTAATTCTTGATACCCCCGGTGCTGAAAAACTTGTTGGTCAAGGTGATGGTTTGTTTATTCCTATGGGGGCAAGCCGTGCAATACGAATACAAGGTGCGTATGTCTCAGAACGCGAGATAGAGGCAGTCACAAATCATGTTAAGAAACAGTTAAAGCCACGTTATCGCGATGATGTAACTGCCCCACAGAACCATCCAAAGATGGTTGACAAAGAAATTGGTGATGATTTAGATATTTTGTGTCAAGCTGTTGAGTTAGTTGTTGGAACACAGTTTGGTTCGACATCAATGTTGCAGCGAAAACTAAGAGTTGGTTTTGCAAAAGCTGGTCGTCTGATGGATTTAATGGAGTCAAGAGGAATCGTGGGTCCATCAGAGGGATCAAAGGCCAGAACAGTTTTGGTCAAAGCAGACGAGCTCGATTCTGTCCTGGCTACATTGCGAGATTACTAAAGTTTTGAATTCGCGCCTGATCGGCAAGTGATAGTTCAAGCGTTCTCCAAATGGGGGACGATTCACCCCATCTATTCACACCAAATTCCTTGTCGCCTCATGCCTGCAGACCTTACAATTTAAGGTCTGCAAGATCCACGGATTGATCAATGAGGTTTCAATGTTGCTAGGTGCAATGATTTCTAAGGCGCGCAGAGATGCGGGTCTTAGTATTGACGACCTTTCGGATGCAACAAATATCCGAGGCGCCTTATTGCGGGAGATAGAATCAGATGAATTTACCAATTGTGGTGGTGAAACATATGCACGTGGACACATTAGAATCATCGCAAAGAGACTCAACATTGACCCACAACCACTCTTAGACACTTACGAAATTGAACAAGGACAGTCAGTTCGTTCCATTCAAGATCTTTGGATAGAAAACTCACTGATGGAAGAACCTGGGGAACCTCGCAAAGTTTCTTGGAAAGTTCTCGCTGGAATTTCAATCGCTTCATTATTGGTCATCGCATTGGCCCAAGTTTTATTTGCAAGTGATTCTGATTCACCGATTCCAACTTCGATGACAAATAAACCGGCAGCATCTGAACAGAGCGAGACGATCTCAGATGGAACTAAGGTGGAGATTGCAATTACCGCAACGAGAGATAGAAGTTATTTACTTGTAAGTAATGAAGCGGGAGTCACTCTTTTTGATGGACAGATTGCAAAGGGTGAGGAAAAGATTTATTCATCCACTTCAGAGTTGACCCTTAAAGTGGGCGATGCGGGGGCAATTGATCTAAGAGTCAACGGCAAAGTTGTCCCACCTATTGGCACATCTGGCCAAGTAGTGACCGTAACCTATGGATTAGATTCCTAAAGCCCTTAAACAAGGTAAGATCGCGCAAATGAAGCGCACTGTTGCAGTTGTAACGTTGGGTTGCGCGCGCAATGAAGTTGATTCTGAAGAGTTGGCCGGACGACTTGAAGCTGACGGATGGACACTTGTAGAAGATGTTGAATCAGCAGAGGTTGCACTTGTAAACACCTGTGGATTTATTGAATCTGCAAAGAAGGACTCTGTCGATGCTCTTCTTGAAGCGAATTCACTAAAGGGGCATGGTGTTACTCGGGCAGTTGTAGCTGTTGGCTGCATGGCTGAGCGATATGGAAATGAGTTGGCACAAGCACTCCCAGAAGCGGATGCAATTTTAGGTTTTGATGACTACAAAGATATTTCAGCTCGCCTTCAGGCAATTGTTTCTGGTCAATCCCACGCTCCACATGTCCCACGTGATCGTCGAGCATTGCTTCCAATTGCACCATCAGATCGCGCCAGCTCCCAAGAAGTCGAAGAGTTTTCAAGAAAGCGTTTAGGAAAGGCTCCCTGGGCACCGCTAAAGATTGCTTCAGGGTGTGATCGTCGATGTTCATTTTGTGCGATTCCCTATTTTCGAGGCTCCTTTGTTTCGCGTAGACCAACTGACATCATTAAAGAAGCACAATGGCTGGCAGAAAATGGAGTGACCGAGCTGTTCTTGGTCAGTGAAAACACAACTTCATATGGCAAAGATTTAAGCGATTTACAACTTATGGAGAAAATTCTTCCCGAGATAGCCGCGTTATCAGGTGTTGAAAGGGTTCGCCTTTCCTACCTACAACCCGCGGAGATGCGACCGACTCTGCTTCAAGCCATGATTGCAACGGAGAAAGTTGCACCTTATTTTGACTTATCTTTTCAACACACAAGCCCAACCGTTCTACGACGTATGCGACGTTTTGGTGATGCAGATAAATTCTTACATTTGATTAATCAAATTAGAGCTCTCTCTCCAGAAGCGGGCATCCGCTCTAACTTTATTGTGGGCTTTCCAGGGGAGACTCAAGAAGATTTTGATGATCTAGCTAAGTTCATTACCGAAGCAAAACTTGATGCTGTTGGAATTTTTGGATATTCAGATGAAGATAATACAGAGGCCCTTAATCACAAAGATAAAATTGACTCAGAGGTAATTGCACAACGAGTTGAAACATTGTCATCTTTGGCTGATGAAATGGTTTCATTGCGGGCACAGGCTCGTATTGGTGAATCTATACGAGTCTTGATTGAAGACCAAGATTTACAAGAAGGCAGAGCTGCTCATCAAGGCCCTGAAGTCGATGGAACAACGACCTTTATTGGAACGGATTTTCTAGTTGGCCAGTATGTTGATGCAGTTGTAATTGACTCAATGGGTGCGGACTTGGTTGCAAAGCCCTTATGAATATTCCAAAATTTGTTACACCAAATCTAATCACGGTCTTACGTGTGGCATTTGTGCCTGTTGGTGCATTCACATTGTTTAAAAATGGGGGCGATGATCCTACGTGGCAGTACATTTCATGGACAATATTTTTTATTCTAGGTCTTTCCGACATTTTAGATGGAAAACTTGCTAGAAGTCGTGGTGCTGTTACAGAACTTGGAAAGTTTTTGGATCCTGTAGCCGATAAATTCATGCTTGGTACAGCGATGGTTTCACTTTCTATTTTGGACAGAATGCCTTGGTGGATCACCATAGTGATCTTGACCAGAGAAATAGGAGTGACCATTTTGCGACTTGCTGTTCTAAAACGTGGAGTCATTCCTGCCAATAAAGGAGGAAAGATTAAGGCGATGATGCAATCCTTTGGAGTTGGTTTCTATGTTCTTCCACTTAGCTCATCTTTATATTGGTTTAGAGATGGATTTATGTATATTGCGATTATCCTGACTATCTTTACGGGTATTTATTATGTAAAATCTGCAATGTCTCCAAATTCCTCTAAATCCTCTAATTGAGCAAGCCGATAAAGTTAGCAAAGAGAAAGAACCAACTGTGATGCGATCAGAAGAGAACGATGGCTTAGTCGCCCAAATCATCGATGTATTGCGCCAACGCGGTGAAACTTTAAGTACTGCTGAATCAATTACTGGTGGATATATCAGCTCGACCTTGGTGCGAATTTCTGGTGCATCAGATGTCTTCGTTGGTGGTTTAACTGCATACAGTGATGAAGTGAAAGTTGCCCACTTAAAAGTTGACCCTAAACTTATTAAGGAGCACTCCTCGATAAGTGAGCAGGTTGTGGAGGCCATGGCTCAAGGCGCGATACAAACTTTTGGCACGACATGGGCGATTGCAACGACAGGGGTCGCAGGTCCCGGTCCAGTTGGTTCCCATGTTGCTGGAACTGTATGGGTATCAATTAGAGGGCCGATTAACCAAACAACTGAGCTGGCCCTGCCAGGTGAGCGTGAAACGGTGCGAAACGCGGCTACATCAAGCGCGATTGCCGCCTTTGCGCGTATCCTTAACTCTCGAGTTTAGTTTGTTAACGGATTTATACAGTCGTAAGAAAGGAATGACAATGGTTTTAGTACGTGATGCTGTTGGTCAAATCCTTCGTACCGCACGAACTGATCAAGGACGAACATTGCGAGATGTTGCACGTGATGCGCGAGTTTCACTTGGATACTTATCAGAAGTTGAGCGCGGACAAAAAGAAGCATCTTCAGAACTCTTAAGTGCGATTTGTTCTGCGCTAGGTCTTACGTTGTCGGGAGTCTTTAGTGCAGTTTCAGTAGAGCTTAAGAGCCGAGAGGGACTCACTCTCACTGTTGTCGATGCCGCTTGATAAGTACGCGCCTCAAGTAGCAAATCATCGCCGTACGCAAGTAGCTATTCTTGAGGGTGCAAAAGAATTAATTGCAACCGTAGGATTGAAAAAGATGTCAATGATCGAAATTGCAGATATTTCGCAGGTTTCACGGGCAACTTTATACAATCACTATCGTGATAAAGACAGTGTCGTTCGGGCTCTCTGTGAATCAGAAACTGAACGATTCGTTGTTCTGGCAAGAGAAAGCAAAACAGCCATTGATGCATTAGAGACTCTTTCGATTCAGGTAAGTCAAGATTCAGCTTTAGCTAACATGCGAAAAACAGACCCTGAGAGTTTGGCTCTTTTTCTTAGTGCTCAAGAAGATCGATTATGGAATGCAATCTCGGCTGCAATTTCCTTAGTTGTTACGAACCCAGTGGCCGCTGAATTAACGCTTCGATGGTTGATCGGACAGGCTTTAAATCCATTAACTCCTACACAATCACGACAACAGGCAGAGGCGATTATCAATAGTGCGAATCTCTGATTTACGTGAGCGCATTACGCTTTCATTTGGGCAGTCATGGGCTCCATCATTTTCATCAGATATCGCCTTATCTGAACTTGAAAGCAAGACAGTTAATGAAGCATTAAGCGCTGGCTTTGAACCAGATGTCATTTGGAAGGCAGTTTGTAAAGCCCATCCAGTGCAGACAGAAAAATATAGGTATTAGTAATGCCAATTGAAGCAACAGTCTTTACTGAGAATGAAAAACTACCTGCCCTTGTTCTTGTGCATGGACTCGGATCTGCAGGAAGTATTTGGAAGTCACTACTGCCACAGCTCAAAAAAGATTTCACTGTTTATACCCTTGATCTGCCAGGACATGGAGAAGCCGACTTAGCACACAATGAGGCCCTTGATCCAAAATCATTGGCCCGCTCAATTGTTTCGACGATGCAGACCAAACATAATGTTTCCAAGATGCACGTTGCAGGAAATTCATTGGGTGGATGGATTGCGTTAGAGATGGGTGCTGTAGCTCCAAAAAACGTTTCCAGTGTGACAGCGCTAGCACCTGCCGGTCTTTGGCACCAAGTTCCGACATCCAAATTTCCACCAAGTTTACTTGCCCGAATTTTGGCTAAGATCTCTCGTTATTTTATGCGTATTGCATATCAAATTCCTGCCCTCAAAGCCCTGGGCTACAAAAAAATTACGCACTTATGGCGAGAGTTAAGTTTTGAATCCTGCCGGGACTCAGTCATTGCAATGGCAACTTCAAAGGGTTATATGCCTACATGGAGAGGACTACTTGGAAAAAAATTTGACTCAAAGATTGATCCATCAGTAGATGTCTCTATTGTCTTTGGTGATTATGACCTTACGTTGCCCGAAAACATTGCTCAAAAACGAGAAGTTGCACCCGAGCATGCACAATGGATTGTGGTTGAAAACTGTGCCCATGTGATCATGTGGAACTATCCAGAGCTAACGGTTGATTTGATAAAGCGCACCGCTAAAATCGCATAAATCAAATATAGACTTCAAGAATCCAAGGTGCGGCATGATCACCTTTTATTAACGTGCAGTTAAAGCTCTCCTTAACAATCTGTTTCAACTGCTCTGGATCTTTAGGAACAACTTTTGAGAGCAAAACTGCACGGACGACTTCACCTCTGGTTTTCTTAGACATGTGTGTAATTGTTTTTTTGACTGATCCAACTTTCGTGTAGATCTTTATCTCCACTGTCTTTTCGATAGGGGAGTGCCATGTGTTTTGATAGGTTGATGATCGGCAATCAATGATCAACTCGGCGCTAATTTGATCTAACTTCGCACTGACCAAGGGCCGCATCTTCTTGTTATCTATCTTCTGCTTATATGGGCCGATAATCGTTGTAGGCGAGATCGCTCCATACTTGGCCGAGATAATGGTGATTGATTTGGCGCCACGGTTTTGGGCCACCTTTGGAAGACTGGCCCAGCCCAGGCCCTGATAAAGGACCCCCGTATAGACAGTGATCGCCGGTCCCTGGATCTCTGATTTCCTCTCACTGGGGGGCAAAAGGATCAGCACGGGGTAAGTATGGTCGTTGATTTGACCTGCGACACGGGCAAATTTGTCACCGGCACCTGTTACCTTTCGAACAGATGTTCGGATAGAATTGACTACGTTGCAAGCAATTGCATCGTTCAGCCAGAGCGGTTCCAACTTCCGCCCGCTTCTCCACACTCGAACTCGAGTTGAAGCGGTCCGTCGTTGGGTCTCCGTACCTTCTGGGCCGACACCAAACGAACTGCACAAAGCAGGACGTTCTATCGAAAGGAATGTAAGTGGCTACTGAAAAAAGCAACAAAGCAAACGAAGGTGCACAAGATAAAGCCAATAATGAACGCCAAAAAGCGTTAGACACAGCCCTAGCCCAGATCGAACGTCAATTTGGTAAAGGCTCAGTTATGAAAATGTCTGATCGACAAAATACTGTTATTGAAGTAATTCCAACAGGTTCAATTGCTTTAGACATTGCACTTGGTATTGGTGGACTTCCACGTGGTCGAATCGTTGAGATTTACGGACCAGAGTCATCAGGTAAGACAACTTTGACATTGCACGCAATTGCAAATGCTCAAAAAGCTGGTGGTATCTGCGCATTTATCGATGCAGAGCACGCATTTGATGCAGAGTATGCCAAGAAGCTTGGTGTTGATATCGATGCGCTACTTGTTTCACAGCCTGATACAGGTGAGCAAGCACTCGAAATTATGGACATGCTAATTCGTTCAGGTGCACTAGATCTTGTCGTAGTTGACTCTGTAGCAGCCCTTGTTCCTCGCGCCGAAATTGAAGGCGAGATGGGTGATTCTCACATGGGTCTACAAGCTCGATTGATGTCTCAAGCACTTCGTAAAATCACAGGAGCACTGCATCAATCCAAGACAACTGCGATCTTTATTAACCAGTTGCGCGAAAAGATCGGCGTATTCTTTGGCTCTCCTGAGACTACAACTGGCGGTAAGGCACTTAAGTTTTATGCTTCAGTTCGTTTGGATATTCGCCGAATTGAAACTCTTAAGGACGGTACCGAATCTGTTGGTAACCGTACGCGCGTCAAGGTTGTTAAAAACAAGATGGCTCCGCCATTTAAGCAAGCAGAGTTTGACATCATTTATGGAACAGGTATTTCCCGCGAAGGATCACTTATCGATATGGGTGTTGAGATCGGCGTTGTTAAAAAAGCCGGAGCTTGGTACACATATGAAGCCGATCAACTGGGTCAAGGCAAGGAAAATGCCCGTGCATTCCTTCTTGATAACCCAGATCTAGCCAATGAGATTGAGGGCAAGATCCGTGGTCACTTTGTTGCTGTGGAAGTCGATCCGGAGTTAGTTGCTGCAATAGATGAGGCCACATCAGAGGTGGATTTCTAAACAACCATGCTTGATTATGTAAAGGTTGATCAGAATTCTGACCCTTACTCGATTGCGCACACGATTGCATTAAATGCTCTAGTGGCTCGTGCAAAGAGTAAGGGTGAGATTCTGGCACACTTAAAAAAGCGTGGGATCGATAATGAAGTTGCTCAGGCAACAGTTTTTCGACTTCAAGAAGCTGGCTTAATCAATGACGCCGAATTTGCAAAGGCGTGGACACAATCTCGCCATAACGCAAAGAAAATTTCTAAACGCATTATTGCTAGTGAACTTCGAACGCGTGGAGTTGATCAAAATAGCATCGATGAAGCTTTGGATGAGATTGATGACGAGTCAGAGTATCGGACCGCATTAGCACTAGGAATGCGTAAGTACTCAACGATGAGCCGTTTAGATTCAGAGGTTCAGATACGGCGAATTCAATCTCTTCTACAGAGAAAAGGATTTTCCTTTTCAGTAATCTCTAGAGTTATTCGCGAGTTAGGTGTTCAGTCAGACGAGCAGCAGTAGCAACAACTGCAGCAGCATGTATGCGGCCAGGTTGACGTCCTAGACGTTCGATCGGGCCGCTTATGCTTACTGCGGCAATTACTTTTCCATTCGGCCCGCGAACAGGGGCTGATACAGAAGCTACGCCAGCTTCACGTTCTCCTACAGATTGCGCCCATCCTCTACGGCGATCGGCCGAGAGTTGCGTTGCTGTAAAGCGTGCATTGGTTAAGCCGCGGTGGATCTTTTCAGAGTCTTCCCAAGCAAGAAGTATCTGTGCTGCAGAGCCTGCCTGCATTGTTAACGCAGCACCTACGGGCACTGAGTCGCGCAAACCTGACAAACGCTCGGCTACGGCGACGCAGATGCGAATATCACCTTGGCGACGGTATAACTGTGCGCTCTCACCGGTTGCATCTCGAAGCGCCGATAGAGCCGGTGATGCGGCGGCAAGTAAGCGATCTTCACCGGCTGCTGCACCTAACTCCCCAGAACGAGGACCGACAATAAAACGGCCGGTCAGATCCCTGGCAACTAAGCGGTGAAATTCAAGTGCTACCGCAAGCCTATGAGCGGTCGGACGAGCAATACCTGTTGCTGCCACTAACTCTGCCAGGGAGTGAGGCCCTGATTCTAAGGTGCTTAAAATAGCGACGGCTTTGTCTAAAACGCCAACTCCGCTATTCTTCTTGTTCACAGAGTGATATTAGCATCCCATTATGTGATACAGCAACTGGGATAGGAAAAGGAGCAAGTCGTCGTGGGTAAAACTTTAGCGGAGAAGATTTGGGCTGAACATGTAGTTCGCCAAATAGAAGGTGAACCCGATCTGCTTTACATTGATCTGCACTTGATTCATGAAGTAACTAGTCCACAAGCATTTGATGGATTGCGTCTTACTAATCGCAAAGTTCGCCGTACTGATCTGACAATTGCAACTGAAGATCATAATGTTCCTACGCTGAATATTGATAAACCGATTGCAGATCCTGTGTCAAAACTGCAAGTAGATACATTACGTGCAAATTGTAAAGAGTTTGGTATCCGTATTCATTCACTCGGTGATAAAGATCAGGGAGTAGTTCACGTCGTTGGGCCTCAACTCGGTATTACGCAGCCAGGAATGACTATTGTTTGTGGAGATTCACACACATCCACACACGGTGCTTTTGGTGCACTTGCTTTTGGAATTGGAACATCTGAAGTTGAACATGTTTTGGCGACTCAGACATTACCTTTGCAGCGTCCAAAAACAATGGCAATTAATATTGAAGGAGTTCTCAAGCCAGGTGTAAGTTCAAAAGATATTATCCTTGCAGTCATCGCAAAGATTGGCACCGCAGGCGGGCAAGGTTTTGTCATTGAATATCGCGGAAGTGCCATCCGTGCACTCTCTATGGAGTCACGAATGACCATCTGTAACATGTCTATTGAGGCCGGAGCTCGGGCAGGACTTATCGCACCTGATCAAACTACTTTTGATTACATTAAGGGAAAACCTCACGCCCCAGAAGATTTTGACGCAGCTGTTGCATACTGGTCTACTTTGTTTACTGATAAAGATGCAAAATTTGATTTAGAAGTTAGCCTTGATGCAAATGAATTAGAACCATTTGTCACATGGGGAACAAATCCCGGCCAAGGACTTCCGCTCAGTGGGAAAGTTCCAAATCCTGCCGATATCGCTGATACCGAGGCACGCACAGCCGCAGAACGAGCGCTTGTGTATATGGGGCTAGAGGCAGGTACTGAATTGAAGTCGATCGCTATCGATACTGTCTTCTTGGGTTCATGCACAAACGGGCGCATTGAAGATCTTCGTGCTGCAGCCGAGATTTTAAAGGGTAAAAAAATTGCTTCAACTTTGCGCATGTTAGTTGTACCGGGATCAGCAAGGGTGCGACTTGAGGCCGAAGCTGAAGGGTTAGACAAAACATTCTTAGAGGCAGGTGCTGAATGGCGCAATGCCGGATGTTCAATGTGTCTAGGTATGAATCCAGATCAGCTTGCAGTTGGTGAGCGATCTGCCTCAACTTCGAATCGCAATTTTGAAGGTCGACAAGGCAAAGGCGGGCGAACACACTTGGTGAGTCCAATAGTTGCCGCTGCAACTGCATTGCGCGGAACACTTTCATCGCCAGCGGATCTGTAGGGAGTATATAAATGGAAAAATTCATTCAGCACACAGGTACAGGAGTCCCACTGCGTCGCAGCAATGTGGATACGGATCAGATCATTCCTGCAGTTTATTTGAAGCGTGTTACGCGAAGTGGTTTTGAAGATGGCTTGTTTGCAGCCTGGCGCAACGATCCTGAGTTTGTGCTCAATCAAGAAGCTTTCAAAAACGGCACAATCCTTGTTGCTGGAGCAGACTTTGGAACTGGTTCATCACGTGAGCACGCTGTGTGGGCGCTTCAAAACTATGGTTTTAAAGTTGTAATCTCAAGCCGATTTGCAGATATCTTTCGTGGAAATTCACTCAAGGGTGGTTTGCTGACAGTAATTCTTGACATCGCCGAGGTGGAAGCGCTCTGGGCAGCCATCGAATCAGATCCAAGTACTCCAATTACTGTGGATCTTGAGAGTCGTACTGTGAAGTATTTAGGTAAATCACTTCCATTTGCCATCGATGATTACACTCGTTGGCGTTTGATGGAAGGCTTGGATGACATTGGTCTGACTATGAAGCAAACTGAATCGATTGATTCATTTGAAAAGGCGCGCACATCTCTCAAACCTAAAACTTTGCCAATTAAGTCTTAGTAGAACCCTAAAAATAAGCGTAAATCAAGGGTTTTTTGGTAAGGGTGAGCACTTTGTTTCGTACTCTAAATCTCTTCTTGAGAGTTTTCTACGCATAAAAAGCTAAGTTTTTGAGTATTTTTCCTGAAATAAATTACTGCGACACGCCCCAATCAAAGACCGTCTCACCCCAATGTTGCGCGTAAGTTTTGACCACAAGTTAAGCAATTGCTTAACTATTTACGCGTAATAAGGGGATTTCTATGAATAAGGCCCAATTCATTGCGGCGCTTGCACCACATTTCAATGACAGCAAAAAGGAAGCAGCACATGCTGTAGATATCGTTTTCGACACAATCGTTCGTAGCCTTTCAAAGGGCGAAGATGTGATGATTAATGATTTTGGTAAGTTTAAGAAAGTAGATCGCAAAGCACGTATGGGACGCAACCCATTTACTGGTGAGACGATCAAAATCAAAGCATCTAAGAAAGCTCGCTTTCTACCTGCAAAGGGACTTAAGGATGTAATTTCGGGTGAGCGCAAGTTGGGGCCTGCTCCAAAGCCAGAACCTAAGGTCGAAAAAGCAGCTGCTAAAAAAGCTGCTCCAAAAAAGGCTGCGAAGAAGACTGCTAAAAAAGCAACTAAAAAAGTAGTTAAAAAAGCAAAGCCAGCCGCTCGTAAACCAGCAAAAAAAGCAAAAAAAGCTAAGAAGAAGTAAATCTGTAAAGATTTCTAAGCGGGGCTAGCATCTGCTAGCCCCGTTTTTACTGTAATTGACTAGTATTGATGTTATGGCCGATTACAAGGTGTCTTATGCCCCTCCCACCGGCAATCCATTAGGTACAAATAAGACCATCACCTTTATAACTTTTGTATTGGTACCACTTTTAAATTTGATCTCAAAGAAAAATTGGCGTGGAAGTGAAAATATTCCAAAGTCTGGGAAGATCATTATTGCAAGCAATCACGTTTCTTATATGGATGTACTTTTCTTTGGCTATTTTCTCTTTGCAAACGGTCGTGCACCTCGCTTCATTGGTAAAGAGGGAGTCTTTAAGATTCCGGTAATCGGAAAACTTCTTCTGGCCGCTGGCCAAGTGCCTGTAGTTCGAGAGAGTAAAGATGCGGCTAAAGCCGTGCAACATGCTGTTAAGTTGCTCGAAGCCGGCCACTGCCTTGGCGTTTATCCTGAAGGTACTTTGACCCGGGACCCTGATGGGTGGCCCATGGTTGCCAAAACTGGTTTGGCCCGTCTTGCCATCATTACAAAAACTCCAGTCATTCCAGTAGCCCAATGGGGCTCGCAAATAGTTATGCCAACGTATGAAAAGAAAATTAAGCTCTTTCCGCGTACTGAAATCAAGATCTTGGCTGGTAAAGCGATAGATTTTTCACCTTGGTATGGAAAAGAAAACGATCCGGTCGCACTCTCTGAGGCAACAGCTTTTGCAATGCGAGCGATCACTGACTTACTAGAACAGCTGCGAGGAGAGAAAAGACCAGTGGAGATATTTGATCCCCATAACTCAGATCTACCTCGAACAGGAAACTTTAAGAAGGCAAGGAAGAAATGAGCAAAGTTGTCGTATTGGGCGCCGGTCAATGGGGCTCAACTTTGGCGCAGGTTCTCAGTGATGCCGGCAATCACGTCCTTATCTGGGGCCGTGATCAAAAAGTTGTAGATGAAATAAATAACTCTCACACGAACTCTAAATACTTGGGTGAGAATGTTTTGCCTGTTGGCTTAAAGGCAACAGTCGATCTTGAAGAAGCAATGGAATATTCCAATATTTATGTAATTGCTATTCCGGCCCAGGCATTGCGGCAAAACCTTGTGCAATGGAAATCTTTGGTGCAGCCCAACTCAACTTATATAAGTACATTAAAAGGAATTGAAGAGAGCTCTTTATCTCGGATGACTGAGATTATTGAGCAAGTCTTGGAGACGAAAAACGTTGCAATCATCACTGGACCAAACCTTGCCAATGAACTTATACTGCGACAACCTGCTGGAGCGATTGCTGCAGCGCCAACCATGGCACTGGCAGAAAAAGTACAAAATTTGTTTTCCACTCCTTACTATCGCGTGTATCCATCAGTCGACGTTTTAGGTTGCGAACTTGCCGGAGCTATTAAAAGCGTCATTGCACTAGCTGTTGGTATGTCAATTGGAATGAATTTAGGTGAAAACACTCAGGCAATGTTGATCACGCGAGGCCTAAACGAAGTAGCGAGATTATGTGCTGCCCACAAAGCCGATCCGCTGAGCGCGGCAGGTTTAGCTGGCATGGGCGATTTGGTTGCAAGTTGTGGTTCTCCACTATCTCGTAACAGAACTTTTGGTGAAGTTCTAGGGCGCAGTGGGTCAATGGAAATTGCCAGAAGAGATGTTGCAAAAACTGTTGAAGGAGTTGCATCTTCGAGTGCGGTACTGGAGATCGCTCACCGTGTTGGTGTTGAAGTACCCGTGATTGAGGCAGTGGCAGATGTGGTCACTGGGGCAATAACTCCATCGCAGGCATTAGATCGCCTTATGGAAATTAGTATCAAATCTGAGAATTTCATTCAATGACGAAAAAAAAGATCGCCATTATTTGCGGCGGTCCCAGCAGTGAGCATGAAGTATCAGCTCTTTCTGGCGCGGGGGTTCTTTCGGGCATAGATAAAAACGCCTTTGAACCAATTCTTATCGGAATTACCAAGTCTGGCCAGTGGGTGCTACTTCCAACGGACTATCCCTTGGAAATAGTTAAAGGAGTCATGCCCACAATTGAATTAACTCAAAACCGCGTAGAGCTGACTAAAAAGGGATTCCTATTAAATGGTGCCAAGATGCATGTGGACTGCGTCTTTACAGTTTTGCATGGAGAATTTGGTGAGGATGGACAGGTACAACAGCTACTTGAAGATTCTGGAATTGCCTATGTAGGAAGTGGGGTTGAAGCCTCTGCGCAAGCGATGGATAAATCCATAGCAAAAGCTATTTTTGAAAAATCTGGATTAACTATTGCACCAGGTGTTGAAGTGACTGAATTAAATTGGAAGGAAATGACACAAGGCCTAACTTATCCAGTATTTGTTAAGCCATCTAGCGGCGGTTCTAGTAGAGGAACCCACAAAGTCAAAGAGGCAAACTCACTCGAAGAGGCTATAAATGATGCCCTCACATATGATGACAAAGTTTTGATTGAGCAAGCAATTCAAGGGCGTGAAATTGAATGTGCTGTATTAGAGCGGGATGGAGTTGTTCAAGCTTCGGTAGTTGGCGAAATCATCGTCAATCCTGCCTTCGAGTTCTATGACTTTCAAGCAAAATATTTGGACAGTGCTACTACCGCACAAATTCCTGCCCAAATTAGTCAATCAGATTCAATCAAGATTCAAAATCAGGCCAAGCAAGCATTTATTGCGCTGGGTTGTAATGATCTGGCGCGTTGTGACTTTTTTTACACCCAGCAAGGTGAAATTATCATTAATGAGATAAACACAATGCCAGGATTTACGGGAACTTCTGTTTATCCAAAATTGTGGGCAGCTAGTGGCTTGGAATATACCGAATTGATCTCGGTCCTAATTAACTCTTCCCTAAAAGATCAATGAGGATAATTACTAGATTTACTTTGTTGTAATTTATTAAGTATTTTAGACTTATTAGATTAGCTTAAGTGCGTTACAGGGCATGTAAGTGTGCGTGTAATTCCTGGCACACCTTGAACCTTAGCTAAAACAAGTCGGCCAAACTCTTCCATGCTGGCAGCCTCTGCACGCATGATGACATCGTAAGGACCAGTTACTCCTTCAGAAAGTGTTACGCCTTGTATTTTGGCAGCAGCATTGGCAACCGCTGCTGCCTTTCCAACTTCAGTTTGAATTAAGATAAATGCCTGCACTGACATATGAAGTCCCCTCTGGTTCAGACTCAAACGCTACCGCAGAACAACCCTTACACACTAGTCGAATAGGCTAGATAGGCTAGGCGGTATGAACTTTGATGAGGCGGAAGTCATTTCTGCATTAGTGCGCATATTTGGCCAAACTCATCGCGGGGTCGAAATTGGAATTGGTGATGATGCAGCGGTTGTCTCTACAACTGACCGAACGGTCATTACAACTGACATGGCCGTAGAAGGAACTCATTTTCGAACCCAATGGAGTGGGGCCTTTGATATTGGTCGCAAAGTGGCAGCAGCCAATTTGGCAGATGTATATGCGATGGGTGGTTCTCCAAAATATCTTGTCGCTGCCATAACACTTACGGGTAATGAGAGTATGCAATGGATTGAAGAACTAGCAGAAGGAATTGCTCACGAGGCAACTAGTTGTGGGGCATATGTCGTAGGCGGTGATCTTGCCAAAGGTCCATGTGTAGTTATTGCGATAACTGCAAT
>WLHC01000013.1 GCA_009702925.1 Actinomycetota bacterium | reverse complement strand
GTTTCTTAACTATTTATACAGCGCCATCTGCCCTGCGCCTGCATATTGATTGGGCTATACTAAGCGTATTGGGCAAGTAGATTAATTTAACGTGGAGCCAACAAAGCATAGTGCCCGGAACTTTTCGCACTCAATTAGAGTTTCGAGATCGCGCCGGTGCCTCAGCAGAAATTGCTAGTGCACTTGCTAGCTGGCACTACTTAAATTTTGAAGTTGTTGAAAACGGTGAACCGATGGGTGAGATTTTTCGGTTCACACCAGAGTTAGGAATACACAGGGCTTCTATCGATCAATCTGGTGCGGCGCTGTTATCTGAAAATCAATTAACTCAAAGCCTTGCTAAGTCATTTGATGAAGAATCTTTACGGGAAAGCATTGCGAAAATTCTGGGAACACCGTGGGAAAATCAACTAGAGCGCTTTAGAAGTGCTGACACTCTGGCAACTGCTCATCTACGGGCAATCTAAGCGATAAGATTTAGCCATGAGCCAATTAAATGAAAGCCCAATCATCACGGTTGAACGACGCAAAGCCGTCACAATAATCATCGCAGCAATCATTTTGTCGATCGCCCTTGGTGGGGGATTAATGAAGGTGGGCTCTGGTTTTGCATCCCGAAGCAGCGATGGAATAACCGTTACTGGCTCGGCAAAAATCTCTGCAACTGCAGATAATGCCGTGTGGGTTTTAAATGTCAGTCTGTCATCGCCGGCCGTATCAACGGCAGTAAAAAAAGTTGACTCTGATGTGGCCGCACTTTCTGATTATTTAGTCAAAGCTGGAATTCCAACTGATGCACTGACTCTTGGCGCGGTTTCAACTTATGCCAACGAAGAGTACGTCAATGGAAATGCAACCGGTCGGATCCTTTCTTACCGAGCAAACCGTGAAGTAACCGTGCGTTCAAAAGATGTGGACTTGATTTCAAAACTTAGCCAAGGAATTGGCACCCTGCTTGCTACAGGAATTAACGTGAACAACTACGGACCTGCCTATTACATCTCTAATCTTCCAGAACTTCGTCCGCAGTTAATGGCCGAAGCAATGAAGGATGCAAAGGTTCGCGCCGAGGCGTTGACTAAGGCTGTGGGTGGTGAAATCGGATCACTTGTTAATGTTAAAGCTGGTCCAATTCAGATCACCACACCGGATTCAACGATGACAGCTGACTATGGTGCCTATGACACAAGCACCATCGAAAAAACTGTCACGGCCACTGTTTCTGTCACCTTCAAAAGTTAATAGTTGATAACTCAAAGCATTAGGCAGATGATGAGATTCAGTTCAAAGGTGAGGTAGATCTCACCCCACACCAGATCCAACCATTAATTAGATCTCTGTCCATGAAAAATTCTGATACTTAGAGTGGCAAAAGTTGAGTTGAAGGATTAGATTTGGGATATGAAAATTGCTGTGTGCGTTAAGCAAGTTCCCGATTCTTGGGCTGAAAAGAAGATGGTAAATGGGACTTTAGATCGCGAGAACGTAGACGCTGTACTCAATGATTTAGATGAATATGCGGTCGAGGAAGCACTTCGAATTGCTGAGGAACACGGTGGCAATGATGAGGGTGGGCCAAACACTGTCACGGTGATCTCTATGGGCCCGGAGCGCGCAACAGAAGCTGTTCGAAAAGCGCTGTCTATGGGTGCAAATGATGCGATTTTAGTTACAGATTCCAAATTGGCAGGTGCCGATGCGCTCACAACTTCTGCAGTGCTTGCGGGAGTTATTTCAAAAGAAAACTTTGATCTAGTTCTTTGTGGAACAGAATCTACGGATGCACGTATGAGCGTTGTTCCTGCAATGCTGGCAGAGCGACTAAGTTCAGCACAGTTAACTTTTGCATCTTCTGTAACAGTTGATCCAGCATCAGGAAAAGTAACAATTTCTCGTGTGACAGAAGCTGGTGTTGACGAGATGTATGCAAACTTTCCGTGTGTAATTTCAGTTGTCGAGAAAATTAATGAGCCAAGATACCCATCATTTAAGGGAATTATGGCGGCAAAAAAGAAAAGTATTGATGTTCGTGATCTTGCAGCTGTTGGAGTAAGTGTTACTAGTGCGTGGTCTCTTGTTGCAGATTCAGCACCGCGACCTCCACGTGCTGCCGGGATAAAAGTCACTGACGATGGATCCGGTGGCGAAAAACTAGCGTCTTATCTAGCAGAGAAGAAGTTGATATGAGTAACGTATTTATACTTGCAGACTTTCTTGATGGTAAACCGACAAAGACCAATGCAGAGTTGGCAACAGCTGGTGCAAGAATTGGTTCAGTAACAGCGGTAGTTCTTGCCCCGGTCGGGAAAGGAGAAGCTCAAGCATCTTCATTAGCCACTGGTCCAATTTCACAAATACTTATTGTCGAATCAGATTATTTCTCGCAGAATGGCGTAGCAGCTGTTGCGGATGCACTTGCGCAGTTAGTAACCACCAAGTCTCCTGCGGCACTTCTTGTAGCTTCACATGCATTTGGTAAAGAGGTTGCTGCAAGAGTTGCAGTAAGGACTGATTCGGGAATTATTACTGACGCTGTGGATGTTTCATCTGATTTAACAGCAACACAACTTGTATTCGGTGGCTCTACAACCGTGCATTCAAAGGTATCCCATGGAACTCCAATTATTACAGTTCGTCCAAACTCAATTAATGCCGAGTTAACTCCAGCTACTCCTGTTGTTGAAAAAATCGAACTTGCACTAGATGAAAATTCTAAGAAAGCAACTATTACCTCTTCAAAACCTCCAGTACAAGGTGATCGCCCACAACTTACAGAAGCAAACATTGTTGTTTCTGGCGGGCGCGGTACCAATGGTGATTTTTCACCAGTTGAAGCATTTGCAGATTCAATGGGCGCAGCTGTTGGCGCGTCTCGAGCCGCTACAGATGCAGGTTGGTATCCGCACACCCATCAAGTGGGACAGACTGGAAAATCGGTTAGCCCTCAACTTTATGTTGCCTGCGGAATTTCAGGAGCAATTCAGCATCGCGCAGGAATGCAAACGAGCAAGACGATTGTGGTTATCAATAAAGATCCTGAAGCCCCACTCTTTGAAATTGCAGATTTTGGCGTGATCGGTGATTTATTTGCCGTGCTGCCTAAGGCAACCGAAGGCGTAAAAGCCCACAAGTCCTAGACTTAGGTCTGTGCCTTCGATCTATGTAGACCATGCTGCAACGACACCAATGTCGCCTGCAGCTTTTGAGGCAATTTCTACACAGCTGCAAGTACTTGGAAATCCATCTAGTTTGCATACACATGGTCGTTCAACTCGAAAGTCTGTAGAAGATGCAAGGGAAGTAATTGCAAAGCAAGTTCATTGCCTTCCAAGTGAAGTTATTTTCACTGCTTCTGGAACTGAGGCAAACAATATTGCGCTTAAAGGTTTGTACTGGCAAGGTCGCTCTCAAGGCAAAAATGTTGTCGTGATTTCGGCTATTGAACACCATGCAATTTTGGATCCTGCGCAGTGGCTTAAAGATCACGAAGGCGCAGAGTTGATCACCGTCGATGTGACAGCTGATGGAGTTATTGATCTAGTTAGTCTTAAAAATATTATAGATAAGAAAGGTTCAGAAATAGCAGTTATCTCGATTATGCATGCCAATAACGAAACTGGAACTCTGCAGCCAATTTCTGATGTAGTCGCGATGGCAGGACAGATTCCTGTCCATACCGACGCAGTTCAAAGTTTTAAGAAAATTCCTCTTTCATTTTCTCAACTTGGCCTCTATGCAATGTCACTGAGTGCTCACAAAATTGGAGGACCACTTGGAATAGGAGCTTTAATTTTAAAGCGTGCAGTCGAAATTCCTGCGCTATTGCATGGCGGGGGACAGGAACGCGAAATCCGCAGCGGCACCCTCAATGCGCCAAGCATCGTAGCTTTTGCAGCAGCGGCTCAGGATGAGTATCAAATTGCGCAGGTTATCGAATTAAGGAATGAATTCATCAAACAAGTCAAAGAGCAGTTTCCAGATGTGATCATTAATGGAAAAAACGTTGATCGCTTGCCAGGAATAGTTAATGTAACTTTTCCTGGAACACAAAGTGACACATTGTTACTGCTATTAGATAAAGCAAATGTTTCAGCATCGACAGGATCGGCCTGTAGCGCAGGTGTGCACGAGGCCAGCCATGTATTACTTGCAATGGGTCATACGCAACAGAGCGCTCAATCATCATTGCGATTCTCATTTGGTTCTACAAGCACTCACGATGATCTCAACTTCATACTCTCTGTTTTACCTGATGTAATTGCCCGAGGAAGGGCGGCCAATACCAAATGAAGTTAATTGCAGCAATGAGTGGTGGCGTTGATTCGGCTGTTGCAGCAGCGCGCGCTGTTGAGGCTGGCCATGATGTTATTGGTGTGCATCTTGCTTTGGCTGCTAACCCACAAAAGTATCGATCGGGTGCACGTGGCTGTTGCACAATTGAAGATTCACATGATGCACGCAGAGCAGCCGACGTCATTGGGATTCCCTTTTACATTTGGGATATGGCCGAAGAGTTTCACGATGGCGTTGTGGAAGATTTCTTAGCTGAATATGCAGCAGGTCGTACTCCAAACCCATGCCTTCGTTGTAATGAAAAAATTAAGTTTGCAGCCGTTCTAGATCGTGCGCGTTCAATGGGATTTGATGGCGTTGTCACAGGCCATTATGCGAGAACACAGATAAGTGAGAATGGAAAGACTCTTCATCGCGCTGTGGATCATGCAAAAGATCAATCTTATGTTCTTTCAGTTTTGACGATTGAACAGATTGCTGGAGCGATATTTCCTCTAGGTGATACGACAAAAGTAGATATCCGCAAAGAAGCAGAGGCCCGTGGATTAGCTGTTGCACAAAAGCCAGATAGCCATGACATTTGCTTTGTTCCATCAGGAGATAACGCTGGGTGGTTACGTGATCGTTTGGGCAGTGAAACCGGACCTATCGTTGATCAAGACGGCAACAAAATAGGTGAACATAAAGGTGCGTACACATACACGATTGGTCAACGTAAAGGCTTGGGCCTCACAGTTCCAACAGCCGATGGCTCACCTCGTTTTGTTTTGAAAATTGAACCTGTAACTAACACTGTTGTTGTTGGAGCTCGTGAAGAATTAGCAATCACAACAATGAGGGGTGAACGCCCAGTTTGGTGCGGTCCGAAAGTAACCGATAAAGAGCAAGCGGGTTTTGTGCAGATTCGAGCACACGGTGCTGCCTTGCCTTGTACATACCATTTTGATGGCACATTACTGGTTGCAAATTTGTCAGAACCACTCCTTGGCTTAGCAACAGGACAAGCAATGGTTATCTACGACGGGGATCGAGTGGTTGGCTCTGCGACGATATGTCAGACGCAGTGATTATTCTCAGAACCATGTTTGAATGTGTTAAGAGATTATTGGTAGAAAAAGATGAGTAATCAAGCTAGACACCGCATAACTGAGTTGATCAATGAAATTAGAGATCATCAGTTTAAATATTATGTGTTAGATCAACCGTCAATTTCGGATGCACAATTTGATGAGTTGCTTAAGCAACTCCAAGCACTTGAAGATAAGAATCCAGAATTGCGACAAGCAGATTCTCCAACTCTTCACATTGGGGGAGGCTTTTCAACACAGTTTGAACAACGCGACCACATTGAAAAGATGATGAGCCTTGATAATGCCTTCGATCTAGATGAGTTGGCTGCCTGGTTTGATCGAGTTGAAAAAGAAGTCCCAGTACCAACATATCTTTGCGAAGTTAAAGTCGATGGACTTGCGATTAATTTAACCTATGAAAACGGCCAGTTAGTCAGAGGATTAACCCGAGGCAATGGTGTGACCGGGGAAGATGTGACTCTTAATGTCAAAACAATTAAGAATTTGCCTCACGTTCTGGAGGGAGAAAAAACTCCGTCTCTTATAGAGATTCGCGGCGAAGTATTTTTCCCAATTGCAGCATTCAACGAACTCAATGAATCTTTAGAAGAATCCGGCAAATCTCTATTTGCGAATCCAAGAAATGGTGCGGCCGGTTCATTGCGCCAAAAAGATCCACGTGTCAGTGCATCTAGGCCCCTGTCAGTAGTGGTTCATGGAGTTGGAGCGCGCGAAGGGATCAACTTTGATTCACAAAGTCAGGCATATGCAGTACTGAAAAATCTAGGTCTGCCAACTAGTGATCGTTTTTCTGTTGTTTCATCCCGCAAAGAAGTTGAGAAATTTATTGAGCATTATTCAAAGCATCGACATGATGTTGAGCACGAAATCGATGGTGTAGTGATTAAGGTTGATTCACTGGCTGATCAAGAAAAAATTGGTTATACCTCTCGTGCACCTAAGTGGGCTATCGCTTTCAAATATCCGCCGGAGGAAGTCACGACCAAACTTTTGGATATTAAAGTAAGCATTGGTCGAACTGGTCGTGTTACACCTTATGCCTTTATGGAGCCAGTAAAGGTTTCGGGATCAACAATTACTCATGCAACTCTTCATAATAGTGAGGAGATTTTGCGCAAAGGTGTTCTGATTGGCGATGTAGTTGTGATTCGAAAAGCCGGAGATGTTATTCCTGAAGTATTAGGACCAGTCATTGATCGACGAACTGGAAAAGAAAAAGCCTTTGTTATGCCTTCTCACTGTCCAGAGTGTTCAACGCTCTTACGTGCAATGACAGAAGGTGATGTGGATATTCGCTGTCCAAATATTCAGAACTGCCCAGCACAGCTACGAGAGAGACTTTATTACATTGGTTCAAGAGCTGCACTGAATATAGATGTCTTGGGATATGAAGCGGCCACAGCCCTTCTTGATGCAAAGATAATTAAAGATGAGTCTGATCTTTTTGACTTAACACATGAAAAGCTAATGGGCTCTGATTTCTTTACCAAGAAAGATGGAACTCCTGGGGCAAATATTGACAAACTGTTGGCTGCACTTAAATCTGCAAAGAAACTTCCACTATGGCGAACACTTGTTGCACTTTCTATTCGCCACGTTGGTCCAACAGCGGCGCAAGCTTTAGCTAGTTCCTTGGGATCCATGGAAAAGATTTCTAAAACATCAGCTGCTGATTTAGCAGAGATCGATGGAGTTGGAGCAACAATCGCTGAATCTATTGTGGAGTGGTTTTCAATTGATTGGCATAAATCAATCATTAGTAAGTGGAGCGCAGCCGGTGTTGCCATGGTCGATGCCCCCGTTAAAAAACTGCCACAAACTTTGGCTGGGTTAACTTTTGTTGTGACAGGTGGGCTAAATGATTTCACCAGAGATGGAATCGCTCAAACGATTGCCGATCATGGTGGTAAAGCATCATCATCGGTTTCTAAGAAAACTGATTATGTTTTGGTGGGCGCTGACCCAGGCTCCAAGTTAGCTAAAGCACAGGAACTTGGCGTAGCAATTATTGATGAGGACCAGTTCAAGGCTTTACTTACTAAAGATCTACCCGCGAAGTAGCACTAAAACCTCCAACAGAACCAGCAAAAGCAAGTAGTAGTATGTACCCATGATAAATCTTGCTAGCGAAATCACTCGCGAACTTCCTGCATCACCATTAACTTTTGGTGTCATTACCTTTGTTATTTTTTCAGCACTTCTGTATTTAGTCCTTCGCTTAGACAGATAACGCTTTGGCTCGAATAGGTATTTATGGGGGAACATTTGACCCAATTCATGTGGGTCATTTACATGTAATACAACAAGTTATTGAAAAGAATTTAGTTGATCAATTAATTGTTGTTCCAGCTGGTCAGCCATTGCTTCGAACATACGCCCCAGTGGCCTCTCCGGAAGATCGCAGACAGATGTGTCAGCTTGCAATTAAAGATTTACGCGCAGATGTTGCTGCAAAGGTAAGTGTTAATCCCATTGAAATACTTCGCACAGGGCCAAGTTATGCCATTGATACAGTCGAAGCCATCAAGCAAACATATCCAGAGGATCAAATTATTTTGATAATCGGACAAGATGCAGCCGAAAAACTAGATCAGTGGCATCGAATCGAAGACCTCAAAGGCCTAGTTGAGTTCTTAATCATCAAAAGACCTGGTTTTTCAGGCGACGGTACTGACATTGGTGCAATTGATGTAGCTGCAACCGCGATTAGACAAGGATTCAGCACAGAAGTTTCGTTATCGGTGGCCGCATTTATACGAGAGAATAACCTCTATGACAATTAGTAATAGAACGTTCGAGATCACTCAAGTTGCTGCAAAAGCTGCAATAGACAAGATTGCCGTAGATGTTGTTGCACTTGACCTGTCCGAACAACTGGTACTGAGTGAAGTTTTTCTCATTGCTACAGGTCAAAATGAAGCACAAGTCGATGCCATTGCAGATGAAGTCGAACGCAAGTTAGCAGCTATTGGTGATAAGCCATTACGACGCGAACATGGCGCAGAATGGATCTTGCTGGATTATTCAGATCTAGTTGTACATGTTCAAAGCGCCGAACTACGTAAGTACTACATGCTTGATCGTTTATGGAATGACTGTCCACAAATTGAACTCGAAGCCGTAAAGAATGCAGCTGCCCATGGCAGGTAACCGCGTAGTTTTATGGCGTCATGGCCAAACTGATTGGAATATTGTTAATCGATTCCAAGGTCACTCCGATATTCCACTCAATCGTGTGGGAGAGTTTCAGGCAAAGCATGCAGCACAAATTTTGGCTGGCATGAATCCAACAGCAATTATCTCTAGTGATTTGGGTCGGGCAAAAGAAACTGCCCAAGCTTTGGCAAGCATTACTGGATTAAATGTTGAGATCGATGTTGATTTGCGTGAGACCAATGGTGGAAATTGGGAAGGCAAAACCGGCGCAGAAAATCGAGCAGAAGATCTCCAGAATTTCATTCGCTGGATTGATGGCGAAGATAACCCTGCCGGAACAACTGGTGAGCGCAGAAGTGAAGTTGCAGTTCGCGCAATACGCGCCATCACTAAAGCGTTAGCCGATAAAACTGATCAAGTTTTAGTTGTTACAACTCATGGTGGAACCGCTCGATGCATTTTGGGATCTTTACTTCAACTGCCAATGTCACATTGGGGTGTAATTGGCGGGCTATCAAATGCATCGTGGTCAGTTCTTGAACGCAATCCACGTCAGTGGCATTTAGTAGAACATAACGCAGGATCTATTCCTGAACCTGTTTTTGGTGAAGAAAGCGGCGCAGCACCTGCATAAATTCACGAGGGCAAATACGGTAAGGTCAGCACTCGTTAGAAATCTAGAAAACCAACATTCTAGAAATAAGGGGCTATAGCGCAGCTGGTAGCGCACCTGCATGGCATGCAGGGGGTCAGGGGTTCAAATCCCCTTAGCTCCACGTATGAATAACAACGGTAACGAAGAGCGCGAACACGCGGCGTACGACTTTGCCTATGTTCAAGAAAAATGGTTACCAGTTTGGGATCAACTTCAACCATTTAAGTCTGGCGACAAAGATGACAAGCGTGAGAAAAAATACGTTCTTGATATGTTTCCTTATCCTTCTGGTGATCTTCATATGGGCCATGCCGAGGCATATGCACTTGGCGATGTAATTGCTCGATATTGGGCACAAAAAGGTTTCAATGTTATGCACCCTATTGGTTGGGATGCATTTGGATTACCTGCAGAAAATGCTGCAATTAAGAGAAACTCTGATCCTCGAATTTGGACTTATGAAAATATTGCAGTTCAAAAATCTTCAATGCGTCGTTATGCATGTTCTTTTGACTGGGATCGCGTTTTCAATACATGCGATCCTGAATACTATAAATGGAATCAGTGGCTATTTTTAAAGTTCTATGAGCGAGGATTGGCATATCGAAAAGATTCAGCCGTTAACTGGTGTCCAGGCTGTCAGACTGTATTGGCTAATGAGCAAGTCGTTGCAGGCCTTTGCGAGCGATGTGATTCGGCCGTCACAAAGAAGAAGTTAAATCAGTGGTATTTCAAGATTACAGATTATGCCGATCGCTTGTTAGATGACATGAAACAACTAGAGGGTAAGTGGCCAGATAAAGTCCTTACGATGCAACGCAACTGGATTGGTCGCTCTACCGGAGCAAATGTTGACTTTGTAATAGAAGGTCGCAAAGAGCCCATCACTATTTATACAACAAGACCTGATACTTTATTTGGTGCAACATTTATGGTTGTTGCTGTCGATAGCGAACTAGCAGCAGAGTTAGTTACAGGAACGGGCGTAGAGGCAGAGTTTGCAAAGTATTTGGAAACAACTAAAGCTGCAAGTGACATCGATCGCCTTGCTACGGATCGTCCAAAAACTGGAGTCTTCTTAAATCGTTTTGCAATCAATCCAGTAAATGGTCAGAAGCTGCCGATATGGGCAAGTGACTACGTCTTAGCTGATTATGGAACTGGAGCCATAATGGCCGTTCCGGCACATGATCAACGCGATTTAGATTTTGCACGAGCAATGAAACTGCCTGTTCAAGTAGTTGTAGATACAGGCGGGGAAGACCCAAATACATCAGGAATTGCAACTTCAGGTGACGGAGAGTTGATTAACTCAGATTACTTAAATGGTCTTAGCAAATCTGACGCAATTGCTGCAATTAATAAGAAATTAGAAGCAGATAAAAAAGGTGCTGCTGCACGTAACTATCGCTTGCGCGATTGGCTAGTTTCGCGTCAACGATACTGGGGCACTCCTATTCCAATCATTCACTGTCCATCATGTGGTGAAGTTCCTGTGCCGTTAGATCAACTGCCACTTACTTTGCCTGATGCTGAAGGCTTAGATTTGAAACCTAAAGGGACATCACCGTTGGGTGCTGCAACCGACTGGGTAAATGTTAAGTGTCCTAAATGTTCTGCAGATGCAAAGCGCGATACAGACACTATGGACACATTTGTTGATTCATCTTGGTACTACCTGCGTTATGCCGATCCAACTAATGCCAACGAACCTTTCTCTAAAAAATCCGTTGATACATGGTTGCCGGTAGATCAGTATGTGGGTGGAGTGACACATGCAATTTTGCACCTTTTATATAGTCGCTTCTTTACCAAAGTTCTAAACGATATGGGAATGGTGGATTTCAATGAGCCATTCACACGTCTTCTAAATCAAGGCATGGTCGTAATGGATGGTTCTGCGATGTCAAAAAGTCGCGGTAACTTAGTTCGCCTCTCCGATGAGTTAGAAAATCATGGCGTGGATGCAATTCGTCTTTCTATGGTTTTTGCAGGACCACCAGAAGATGATGTTGATTGGTCTGATGTTTCACCTTCAGGTTCGGTTAAGTTTTTAAATCGTGCATGGCGTCTATCTGGTGATGTAACTAGTGCGCCAGGTGTGGACTTTAGTAAGGGAGATTTGGCTCTACGTAAAGCAGTCCATAAAGCTCTACATGATGCATCCTTTGCCGTTGAATCATTTAGATTTAATGTTGCAGTTGCTCGAGTCATGGAGTTAGTAAATGCAACTCGTAAAGCTATAGATTCTGGATGCGGACCAGCAGATCCTGCTGTACGTGAAGCAGTTGAGGCAATTGCAATCATGCTTTCACTTGTTGCACCCTTTACTTCTGAAGAGATGTGGGAGCGTTTAGGACATAAGCCATGCGTTGCACTTGCTGGTTGGCCAACAGTTGATCCAGCTTTACTTGTTGCCGATGCAGTAACCGTTGTTGTGCAGATAAATGGCAAAATCATTGACCGAATCGATGTTGCGCCGACAATTACAGATGCAGAGTTAGAGGCCGCCGCAATGGCGCTTGCATCTGTGGTGGCTGCATTATCTGGAGTGACTATAAATAAGGTAATTACTCGGGCACCAAAGCTAGTTAACATAGTTATCAACAGTTAAAACTAACCTGAAGTAAGGGTTTACAAAAGGCGTTGAAAATGCGCCCATGGAACATCTAAGAAATGCCTACGAATCAATCTCAAACTGGTGGTTTGATCTTCACTACACGCCAAATCAAAAACGCGGACTCTTACTAATAAGTCTCTTACTTTTAGTTATCTCTTTCTTCATTGTTGTTCGAGGAAATACGGCGCCAGCAGAAGTTGAATTTGCCTTACCAGTAATTGTGCAGGAAGTTGAAATATTTGTAGATGTTGCAGGAGCGGTTAACAATCCTGGCGTCTACTCACTTTCAGGTAAATCTCGAGTCATCGATGCGATCAAAGCAGCAGGAGATAGCGCGCCAGGGGCAGATTTGAGCACAATTAACTTGGCTCGAATTGTTAGTGATGGTGAGCAAATTTATGTTGACTCAGCATTTTCAGGTGGTACTTCTGGATCGGTAAAAAGAAACTTAAGAACAGGTCCAATTAATTTAAATCGAGCGACAAAATCTCAGTTAGATTCTTTGGATGGAATAGGTCCCGTTATTGCCCAACGAATAATTGACTTTCGAAAAGCAAACGGTCCATTTCTAACTATTGATGACGTCCAAAAAGTCAGTGGAATTGGTACTGCAAAATTCGCGCAGATCAAAAGCAAAATACAGGTCTAATCGATTTCAGGGCAATCGCCCTAGGTGGTGGTATCTGGTGTGGTGCACTTATACAAAGTGCTGTGGCTCCATTCAGGGTTGCACTGGCTGCTGGGCTACTCATTATTTTTTCTCTGATTGGCAAGAAAGCACGGTTCACGGTTTTAATTTTTGCCGTTCTTGTCGGCTCTACTGCCATGTCACTCAGGCAGGCATCCATTGAGAGTTCAAAGATTCAAGAGCACTTTGATTCCACAGTGCAGTTTCAGGCACAGATTGTTACTGATCCAAACCACACTCTTTCCGACAATTACTCTTTCATCGCAAGACTCTTAGTCTTTAGCGATGCTCACAAAGAGTTTTCTTTACGTGTACCTATTCGAATCATTTCTAGGGATGAGATTGATGTATTACCCGGTCAATTAATCAAGGCATCTGCGCGCGTTGTTGATAGTAAAGAAGCGCGTGTTGCAGCCTTATTTATTGTCGATGGGGAGATTGAAGTTATTTCGCAGCCATCACAGTGGGCATCATCACTTGGCGCCATCAGAAATGGACTGCGAGATCATTCAGGTGATGGTGATTCTGGTTCATTAATTCCTGGGATGGTTCTGGGTGATACCTCTAAACAAACCGCAGTTTTTAAAGAGCAGATGAAGAGATCTGGGTTAACGCATTTAGTTGCCGTCAGTGGAGCAAACTTTGCAATTGTTTCTACATTTGTTTTGTGGTTGATGCAGTTTCCCTTTAAGAAGAAGAGTTATCGGCTATTTGCAACTTCGATAGCACTTATCTGCTTTATTGCACTCGTTCGGCCTTCACCGTCTGTCCTTCGGGCCGCTGCGATGGCGGCAGTATTGATATTTGCACAAGCCAGCAACCGAGCAACTGATTCCATTCCTGCACTTGGTTTTGCAATGGCCGCGGTGGTTATTGGTGATCCTTGGCAGGCGCGCGATGCAGGCTTTGCACTTTCAGTTTTAGCTACGGCTGGTTTATTGCTGTTTGCCCCAATTATTCGTGATCGATTGCCGATCAATAAAAAGTTTGCAGAAGCGGTTGCACCACCAATAGCAGCAATGATCTTTTGTTCTCCTGTCGTTGTGGCTTTATCAGGATACATGTCTCCAATGAGCATCATCGCAAACATACTTGCAGCTCCTGTAGTTGCGCCAATAACTATTGTTGGCTTCATCGCAGCTTTGTTCTCACCTTTTGCGCCTTTTATATCAACAATGCTGATTTGGTTTATTCGATTTCCTGCAGGTTTTATCGTAGGGGTGGCCCACCGAATATCTGATTTTCCTGTATTAACTATTCACAACGGGAAGGTTGGTTTTTCAATAGTTGCCGTAATCCTTGCCCTGTTGTGGTTGTTTAAAAAATCTTGGAAAAAAACCAGCACAGTTGCTCTTGTGCTAATTCTCTCCCTTACTTGGATTCAGAGATGGCCAGCAAATGATTGGCAGATTGCAAACTGTGATGTTGGGCAAGGCGATTCAATGGTTATCAACCTTGGCAGTGGGAGAGCAATAGTCATCGACGTTGGTCCTGATGCCCGGGCCGAAGATAAATGTTTGAGAAATCTAGGAATCAAAGAGATTCCGCTACTTGTTCTTTCCCATTTTCACGCAGATCACGTGGGAGGTCTATCTGGTCTTACTTCGAATCGGAATGTTGGCCAAACTTGGATTAGTAACAATGCCGAACCGATACTAGAGAGCAAAAATGCGTTATCGCTTTTAGAGAAATCCAAAATCGTGGTTGCACAAAAGGGCATGAACGCAAAAATCGGGCTAGTCTCTCTTGAAGTTTTATGGCCAGATGTGAACATCAAAGAGTTTGAAGAGATGCCGGGAGAAGGTTCTCAAATAAATAACTCCAGTATTGCGATGATTATTTCCACCAATGATTGGAGCATCTTTACTGCAGGAGATCTTGAACCTCCAGCCCAACATCAGCTTTTAGGGGCGCTTAGAAAAGTTGACATCTATAAAGTCTGTCACCATGGTTCTAAGTATCAAGACATAGAACTTATGAGTGAACTTTCGGCCCAGATCGCGATTATTAGCGTGGGTGTCAAAAACTCCTATGGCCATCCAGCACCTGAAACTATTGCCGCTTTGACTAGACTGGGAACTCAAGTAGTCCGAACAGATCAAGATGGCGCAATAGCAATTACTGCCAAAGCTCACCACTTGCGAGTTCGAAAGAGTAAGTCAGAAATCGGATTGTTTTACTGGAGCTAAAGGAAGGATTGGTTAATGGATTCCATCTACCTCATCCTTGGCCCAGAATCGGCCTTAGCAGAACGGGCGTTGACCAAACTGCAAGCAGAGTTAAAAGATGAAAAATGTGAAGTCACAACATTGTTTGCTGGCGACACAATTGTTGGAGACATTGCAGATGCTCTAGCACCATCACTTTTTTCAGAGCGACGAGCCTTAATCATTCGTGATTTACAAGATTTACCAGAAGATAACCGTCCAGAAATTACGCGTTACATTGAAGCACCTGACCAACTAACGACTCTCATTTTCGTTCATAAAGGTGGCGTCAAAGGTAAAGCTCTCATTGATGCGATCAAAAAGGTAAAACCACAAATAATTGCATGCGAGGCGTTAAAAAAAGAGGCAGAGAAATCTGATTTTGTTAAAACACTTTTTCTTGACTTAGGCAGAAAAGCATCACCTGCCGCAGTTGCTGCGCTGGTGGGGGCTCTTGGGAATGATTTAAGAGAGCTTGCAGGTGCGGTCACACAGATCTCAGCCGATGCTCCCGCAGGAGTTATAGATGAGTTAATGGTAGATAAATTTCATCAAGGTCGTATTGAAACAACTGGATTTGATGTAGCCGATGCCACACTTGATGGAAACCTGCCAGCAGCTTTGATTGCATTGCGTAGCGCTCTTGAAACAGGAACAGATCCTGTAATGATTACTAGTGCAATTGCATCATCGCTTAGATCTCTTGCAAAAGTCTCTGGCGCAAACCGCAATCAAAAATCTTTTGAACTAGCTGGCGCTCTAGGGATGGCACCATGGCAGATTGATAAAGCACGCAGGCAGTTGAATCGATGGAACCCTGGCCAAATCGCTGATGCGGTGGGTGCCATCGCAATGGCAGATGCCGAAGTCAAAGGCGCGGCAAGTGACCCTATTTATGCGCTTGAAAAGGCTGTAACAAAGATAGCTTCATCGCAATTTGACCGTTAGATACACGCTTGCGTACGCTTACCCTCTGCCCAACAGCCCATCGGTCCCAATGACTGATCGGGTGGGGCTAAAAATGAAGTGGAGTAACACGTGTACGCAATCGTTAAAGCTGGCGGACGCCAGGAGAAGGTCGCAGTTGGCGACACAGTAATCGTTGATCGTATCGACGCTGCTGCTGGCGCAACTGTTTCATTTCCTGCCGTACTACTAGTAGATGGTGCCGCGGTTACAACCGATGCAAAAACTCTTGCAGGTGTAAAGGTCACGGGCGAAGTTCTAGAAGAGCTCAAGGGACCAAAGATTGATATTTTGCGTTACAAGAACAAGACAGGTCATCGCCGTCGCCAAGGATTTCGTGCGCAGTTGACTCGTGTAAAAATTACTGCAATCAATGGCGCGAAGTAAGGGGCTGAGATAAATGGCAAGTAAAAAGGGTGTCTCCTCGACACGAAACGGTCGCGACTCCAATCCACAGTACCTTGGCATCAAGCGATTTGGTGGACAAGAAGTTAATGCAGGCGAAATTCTTGTTCGCCAGCGCGGAACACATTTTCACCCAGGTAAGAACGTAGGTCGCGGTAAGGATGACACTTTGTTTGCACTAGCTGCAGGCGTTGTTGAGTTCGGTCGCGCTCGCGGTCGCCGTGTAGTGAATGTGGCACCGGCAGCTTAATTTTAGGTTTCTCAAAGAGAGCGAGCCGTATATATGCGGCTCGCTTTTTTATTGCAATTGATATTTAGAGATCGATTTTAATGAAAGTAGGGAGTTAACAGATGACAACATTTGTCGATCGTGTAACCCTCTATGCAATCGCAGGCAAAGGTGGAGATGGTTGCGTCTCTGTTAAGCGTGAAAAATTTAAGCCACTTGGTGGACCAGATGGTGGAAATGGTGGTCGTGGCGGCGACGTCATATTAATTGTTGATTCAAGTGTTACAACGCTTCTTGATTTCCATCACTCGCCACATCGCAAAGCAACCTCCGGTCATCAGGGATATGGCGATCGAAAAGATGGTCATCAAGGTGAAGATTTAATTTTAGGTGTTCCAAATGGAACAGTTGTTTATGATCACAATGGTGAACAGATCGCTGACCTAATTGGTAACGGAACAACTTTTCTTGCAGCACAAGGTGGTTTTGGGGGACTCGGAAACCTTGGATTATCTTCATCGAAAAGACGTGCTCCAGGTTTCGCACTCCTTGGTGAGCCAGGCCAAGAAAGAACATTAACTCTTGAATTAAAATCGGTTGCAGATATTGCACTCGTTGGTTTTCCAAGTGCAGGTAAATCTTCTTTGATTGCTGCGATCTCAGCTGCTCGTCCTAAAATTGCAGATTATCCATTCACAACTCTTGTTCCTAACCTTGGCGTTGTTCAAGCAGGAGAAACGAGATTTACGGTTGCAGATGTACCTGGATTAATTCCAGGTGCCTCACATGGCAAGGGTTTAGGACTTGAGTTCTTGCGCCACGTAGAACGTTGTGTTGCTTTGGTTCATGTTTTGGATTGTGGAACTCTTGAGACAGATCGCAATCCAGTTGCGGATCTTCAAGCAATCGAAAATGAACTGGCACTTTATGGTGGCTTAGAAGATCGCGTTCGAATTGTTGCGTTGAACAAAATAGATTTGCCGGACGGAAAAGCGATGGCAGATATGGTGGAATCAGAGCTTAAGGCGATGGGTTACGAGGTCTATCAAGTGTCTGCTGCATCTCGTGAAGGTTTACAAAACCTTAACTATGCAATGGGACGTTTAGTTCAAAAAAATCGTGCACTAGCGGGATTAGAAGAGAGAACTCGAATAATTTTGCGACCAGTCCCAGTTGATGATTCAGGCTTTGTTGTAAAGGCAAATGCAGATGGATCATTTACTATTCGAGGACAAAAGGTTGAGCGTTGGGTGCGCCAGACAAACTTTAAGAACGCAGAAGCCATTGGTTACCTTGCAGATCGCTTGGCCCAATTAGGTGTTGAAAAAGATTTGTTTAAAAAAGGCGCAGTCGCCGGTAGTGAGGTTCGAATCGGTGACGGTGCAACTGAAGTCATCTTTGATTGGGAGCCAACAATCGAGGCTGGAGCAGAACAACTTGCTGGCCATTTATTCCGCCGCGGTGAAGATTCACGTCTTGAATCAACCTGGGCGATGACAGAAAAACCCGTAGATGAATTGAGCGAAGATGAAATCGCCAAACAGTGGGAATACAACGTTGAGGACCCACGCACACCTAGACTTTCAGCACCGATAGTAAAAGAAGAAATAGCGCAGATCAAAGAGGATGGAGATGACAAGTGAACCGAGAGCAGATCACTGCTGCGAAGCGAATTGTCATCAAGATTGGCTCATCATCCCTAACGGGTAAAGCTGGTTCATCACTTGATCCACAGGCAGTCGATAAACTTGTAGACGTAGTTGCTGCATGTAAAGCACGCGGGTCAGAAGTAGTTGTTGTTTCATCCGGTGCAATTGCAGCTGGTTTAGCACCACTTGGTTTATCAAGTCGTCCAAAAGATTTAGCAACCCAACAAGCTGCTGCATCAGTTGGCCAAGGCTTATTAGTTGCTCAATACACACAGAGTTTTAATCGTCACAAAATCACTGCTTCTCAAGTACTTCTGACAACTCAGGATGTTGTACGCAGATCTCATTATCAAAATGCTCAACGAACTTTGTATCGATTACTCCAACTTGGTGTGGTTCCAGTGATTAATGAGAATGACTCAGTGGGAACTGGTGAGATCAGATTTGGTGACAATGATCGTTTAGCTGCACTCGTTGCATTACTCATTAGTGCAGATTTATTGGTTCTTGTCTCAGATATTGATGCACTCTATGACGCTCCACCCGGACTAGCTAGTGCAAAGCAGATCCGTGAGGTTCACAATATTTCCGAAATCGATAATGTAGTTCTTGGGGGAGCGGGAAGTTCTGGCGTTGGTAGCGGAGGTATGGTTACTAAAGTTGAGGCTGCCCGAATTGCCACATCTGCTGGTATTCCAATGTTGCTAACCTCTTTAGAAAATTCAAACCAGTCTTTAGCTGGCCAAGACTTTGGAACATATTTCCATGCACAAGAAAGTAAAACTACATCGCGTCTGCTCTGGCTGGCACATGCCACTAAACCAAATGGCAAGTTAGTTTTAGATGCAGGTGCGGTAACAGCAATTTTAGAAAGAGGCGTTTCACTTTTGCCTGCTGGTGTGACAGAAGTAATTGGAGAGTTCATCTCCGGTGATGCCATTGAATTAGTAGGACCAGATGGAGTTGTTATTGCACGGGGATTAGTTGCTTTTGATTCATCCGATCTTCCCCAAATGCTGGGTCGCTCAACAAAAGAGTTGGCTGCATCATTAGGCCCTGAGTATGAGCGCGAGCTCGTACATCGAGATGACTTGGTGTTGATCTAAATGAACTCACAAGAATTAGTTAACTCACTAGCTGATAAAGCACGTCTTGCTGGGCGCACATTAAATCTAGCAACTGGGGCAGAACGCAAAGCTGCACTAGATGCTATTGCCAATGCAATCCAGTCACGAAGTGCAGAGATCCTTGCTGCTAATGAAATAGATATGCAAGCCGGGCGAACAAGCGGATTGAACTCATCTTTGCTTGATCGACTTTTGCTAACACCAGAGCGCATCACTGGAATTTCTGGGGGAGCGCGTCAAGTAAGCCAACTTCCAGATCCACTTGGAATCTCATTACGTAAATCTACGTTGCCAAATGGAATTGAGTTAGAACAAATAACAGTTCCATTTGGAGTAATTGGAATGGTCTATGAAGCACGACCTAATGTGACCGTAGATGCAGCAGTAATTCTCTTAATGTCAGGAAATGCTGCACTATTGCGCGGCTCTTCAAGTGCTGCCCATAGCAATGAAGTTTTAGTACGAATAATGCGAGAAGCGCTGGCGACGACAAAGATTTCCCAAGATGTTATTCAGCTAGTCCCATCAGATGATCGAGATACCGTCAAGGCATTGCTTAATGCACGTGGCAAAGTTGATCTAGTTATCCCACGAGGCAGTGCCGCTCTGATTCGAATGGTTGTAGATGAATCAACAGTTCCAACCATTGAAACCGGCGCTGGGGTTTGCCATGTGTATATCGATGAGTTTGCGGATTTAGAAAAAGCCATACCTATCATTATTAACTCTAAAGTTCAAAGGCCAAGTGTCTGCAACGCTGCAGAAACTCTTTTGATTCATTCAAAGATTGCCCAGAGTTTTACTCCAATTGCACTTAAAGCTTTGCACGAAGCCGGTGTTGTTATGCATGTTGATAGCGCAGTTCAAAAGATTGCACAGAGCGTGGGAATTGTAGTCAAGACAGCTAATGAGCAAAATTGGAGCACTGAGTACGGAGATTTAGAAATTAATGTTGCAATCGTTGATTCAGTAGATGATGCAAGTGAGCACATTGCAAAATATGGAACTCAGCACACAGATGCGATCATCACCGAGAATAAAGAAGTAGCAAAGCGCTTTATTGCGATGAGTGATTGCGCTGCGGTGATGGTAAATACTTCGACTAGATTTACAGATGGCGAACAGATGGGTTTTGGCGCAGAGATCGGGATTTCTAATCAGAAACTTCATGCCAGAGGTCCAATGGGCCTAGAAGCGATGACCACCACCACTTGGATTGTTACTGGAAATGGTCAGATTCGCAGTTAATCTCGAAATAAATTAGACTCCATAACTATGAGCAGCCTGTCCCGCGATGAAGTAGCAAAATTAGCAGGACTTGCTCGCATTGAAATGAGTGAAGAAGAGTTAGTGAGTTTGTCTAAGGAATTCACCGTAATTTTAGATGCAGTAGCAAGAGTGCAGGAAGTTGCCTCTGCCGATGTGGCACCAACATCTCATCCACTGTCACTTCGTAATGTTTTTCGCACTGATGTTGTAGTTCCTAGTCTTTCACCGGAGCAAGCCCTATCTGGCGCCCCTGCTCAAGAAGAACAACGATTTCGAGTCCCTCAGATTTTGGGTGAAGAGTGATTCGCAATACTGCAGCGCAGATGGCAGCAAAGCTTGCAAGCGGTGAAACAACATCTGTTGCGTTGACACAAGCACATTTAGATCGAATTAATTCCGTCGAAGATAAAGTGCATGCATTCTTATTTGTAGATGAAAAAGGCGCACTTGAGCAAGCAGCATCAGTAGATGCTAAAAGAGCCAAGGGTGAGAAGTTGTCACCATTGGCCGGTGTTCCATTGGCACTAAAGGATGTTTTGGCTCAAAAAGATAAGCCAACAACATGTGGTTCAAAGATTCTTGAAGGATGGCTTCCGCCATATGACTCAACAGTTGTAGCAAGTTTAAAAAAGAATGACATTGTTATTCTAGGTAAAACAAACATGGATGAGTTTGCTATGGGCTCATCAACTGAAAACTCTGCGTATGGACCAACTCATAATCCCTGGGATCTTTCTAGAATTCCTGGCGGTTCTGGTGGCGGTTCATCTGCAGCACTTGCCTCTTTTGAAGCTCCACTTGCAATAGGAACCGATACTGGTGGTTCTATTCGCCAACCCGCAGCAGTTACCGGAACTGTTGGAGTTAAACCAACATATGGTGGAGTCTCTCGGTACGGACTAGTTGCATTTTCATCATCATTAGATCAAGCAGGACCATGTGCACGCACTGTTTTAGATACTGCGTTGTTACACGAAGCTATTGCCGGTTACGACCCAAAGGATGCAACTTCAATTAATGCTCCTGTTCCACAAGTAGTTCAAGCCGCAAAAGATGGCAATGTTAAGGGAATGAAAATTGGAGTTGTTAAAGAGTTAAATGGCGATGGCTACCAACCTGGAGTGCGTGCTCGATTTGATGAGGCGTTAGAGCTACTAGCAAAAGCTGGGGCCGAAATAGTAGAAGTATCTGCGCCAAACTTTGAATATGCCCTTGCTGCTTATTATCTAATTGCACCTTCTGAAGCATCTTCTAACCTGGCTCGATTTGATGCAATGCGATACGGCTTGCGCGTGGGCGATGTTGATGGAGCTTCAGCTGAAGCGGTCATGAATCTAACTCGCGAAGTTGGTTTTGGTAAAGAAGTAAAGCGAAGAATCATTCTTGGAACATATGCGCTTTCATCTGGCTATTACGATGCATATTACGGAAGTGCTCAAAAAGTTCGAACTTTGATCACGCAGGATTTCACTAAAGCATTTACACAAGCCGATGTTCTTGTTTCTCCAACATGTCCTACAACAGCTTTTAAGATCGGTGAAAAGGCAAATGATCCGTTGGCTATGTATTTAAATGACATCGCAACTATTCCAGTAAACATGGCAGGAATCGGTGGCATGTCCTTGCCTGCTGGTTTAGCAGATGAAGATGGACTGCCTGTCGGATTTCAAATTATGTCTCCTGTCATGAAAGATGAACGCATGTATTCAGTTGGTGCAGCACTTGAAGCAGCCTTGCTTTCTAAATGGGGCGCACCGCTTTTGAATCGTGCACCAACATTGGAGGCCAGCAAATGAGCCTTACCTATGAAGATGTAGTTGCAAAGTATGAGCCAGTCTTAGGTCTTGAAGTTCACGTAGAACTCAACACGGAATCGAAAATGTTCTGTGGCTGCGCAACAGTTTTTGGAGCAGAACCAAATACACAGACATGTCCTGTCTGTCTTGCCTTGCCAGGAGCTCTGCCTGTTGTCAATGAAAAGGCAATCGAATCAACAATCAAAATTGGTCTTGCACTTAACTGTTCAATAGCACCATTTTCACGTTTTGCTCGCAAGAACTACTTCTATCCAGATATGCCAAAGAACTTTCAGATTTCACAGTACGACGAGCCAATCTGCGTCGATGGTTATGTAGATGTTGAGATAGAAACTGATGAAGGCCCAAAGAAGTTTCGCATCGAGGTAGAGCGCGTACATATGGAGGAAGACACAGGTAAGTCACTCCACGTAGGTGGTGCAACTGGCCGCATCCATGGCGCTGATTACTCACTTCTTGATTACAACCGAGCAGGAATTCCATTAGTTGAAATCGTGACAAAAATTGTTCCCGGTACAGGAAAGTACGCACCAGAGGTAGCAAAGGCATATGTTGCCGAGCTTCGAGATATTTTGCGCTCACTTGGAGTTAGCGATGTGAAGATGGAACAAGGTTCTTTGCGCTGTGATGCAAATGTTTCACTGCGTTTAATTGGCGCAGAGAAATTAGGAACTAGAAGTGAGACAAAGAATGTGAACTCACTTCGATCTGTGGAGCGCGCAGTTCGCGGAGAGATGATTCGTCACGCAGAGCTGTTAAATGCTGGGGGACGAGTAGTTCAAGAGACACGACATTTCCAAGAAGATACAGGCCTGACTCGCTCTGGTCGTTCTAAGGAACAGGCAGAGGATTATCGCTATTTCCCTGAACCTGATTTAGTACCAGTTGAACCTGATGCTGCATGGATTGAAAAGCTGCGTGCAGGATTGCCAGAGCGTCCCTCTATTCGTCGCAAACGTTTGCAAGAGGCGTGGGCAGTACCTGAAAAAGAAATGGCGGCAATGATTAACGCCGACGTTCTAGATATTGTCGAAAAGACTGTATTGCTTGGCGCAGATCCAACAAAGGCGCGCAGTTGGTGGCTGGGAGAAATTTCACGAATTGCAAATGACAAAGATGTTGCAATCGCAGATTTAGCAATTACTCCACAAGATGTTGCAGAAATTGTTGCACTTGTTAACTCCGGGGATCTGACAGACAAACTTGCTCGCCAAGTTGTTGAAGGTGTAATTGCCGGAGAAGGCAAGCCTTCTGAGGTTATTGCAAAGCGCGGAATTAAAGTCGTAAATGATGATGGCGCACTTATGGCAGCAATTGAAAAAGTATGCACCGAACAAGCAGATACAGCAGAGAAAGTTCGTGCGGGTCATATTCCTGCGGCAGGTGCGCTTATCGGTGCGGTCATGAAAGAGACAAAGGGCCAAGCAGATGCAGCTCGCGTACGAGAGCTTCTACTTGGCCACCTTGGACAACCAACTAGCTAATTACGGATTAGTGAAGGCCTGCGCCTTCAGTTTCAACAAGTGAATCTTTACCAATATTAATAAAGAAGAAGAGCACAATTGCGCCAACAAACAAAAGGGCTGCGCTGAACTTGAATGCAACTGTAAAGCCATGAGTCATTGCAAATGGCATCACTTTCTCTCCTAGTTGAGTATTTGCCGCTGCATATGTAGCAGTAGCAGTTGCTGCAACAGTGTTCAAAAGTGCAGTGCCTAGTGATCCACCAATTTGCTGACTTGTGTTCAGCATTGCACTTGCTACGCCTGTGTCATGGGATGAAACTGCGTGTAGAGATGTTGAAGTTAAGGGAATAAAGACAAGTGCCATACCGCTAGACATAATGAGTAGAGCTGGCAGCACATGCGTTGTGTATGAAGTCTCTGGAGTAATTCGAGCAATTATGAGCATTCCAACGCTTGCTGCAAGTAGACCAGGCACCATCAATGGCTTAGGGCCAAATTTTGGTAGTAACTGTGAGGCAATCCCTGCAAAGACAATGATTCCTGCAGTAAAAGGCAGAAATGCAAAGCCTGAACGCAATGGCGTGTATCCAAGAATTACTTGAAGGTAGAGACCTAGAAATAGGAACATTGAGAAAAGTCCGGCGCCGACAACTAATGATCCAAGATATGAACCAGCACGATTTCGCTCTGTTACAACACGAAGTGGCATGAGTGGGTTCTTTACTCGCATTTCAATGAGAACAAAGAGCACCAGAAGAACAACTGCAATCGCTAAGAAACTAATTGTGATGTTACTTGACCATCCCTTAAGGGCAGCCTCATTAAAGCCGTAAGTCAACGAGAATAAACCTGCAGTTGCAGTTAGCACTCCTGGTATGTCATAGGTGTTATCGCCTTGAGCTTTTGACTCATGAACAAATTTAATGGCAAGAAGTGCGGCAATCACGGCAATAGGAACATTTACCCCTAAGCACCAACGCCATGAGAAGTACTCAGTAAGTGTTCCGCCAAGAATTAATCCAATTGCGGCGCCGCCTCCTGAAATTGCGCCAATGACACCAAATGCTTTAGCTCTCTCTGTTGGAACAGTAAAAGTCACTGAGATAATTGCAAGTGCGGCTGGAGCAAGGAGAGCTGCAAAAACACCTTGAAGTGCTCGTGATGCGTACAAAAGTCCTTCATTAGATGCTACGCCACCAATTGCCGAAGCTGCAGCAAAGCCGATTAAGCCAATCAGGAAGATCTTTTTACGGCCCATGTAGTCACCGATTCGCCCACCCAATAGAAGAAGTGAGCCAAATGCCAATGTGTAAGCAGTGATGATCCATTGCTGATTGGCATCTGAGATTCCTAATTCAATTTTGGCACTTGGGATCGCAATATTCATGATGGAGCTATCTAGAACGATCATCAACTGTGCGATTGCGACCACAAACAGGGTGCGCCACCTTGTGGGATCTAGGGTTTCAACAGAATTAGTTTTTGACACGTAAAAGCTCCAATTTTAGATTGAGTGATTTCTTTTCAAGAGGGTAGAATCATCTCATGTCTACGATGAAACCACGCTCTGGTGTTGTAACTGATGGAATGGAAAGAGCGCCGCAACGCGGAATGCTTCGTGCAGTTGGTAT
>WLHC01000012.1 GCA_009702925.1 Actinomycetota bacterium | reverse complement strand
TTCGAGGAAAGTCTAGAAGCTAAGGGAAAAGGTAAATAATGAGTAAGCAAACAATCAAAGCGGCAATCACACGTGGTAACTCACCAATTGAGATTGCAGATGTAGATCTAGATGCTCCTAAAGCTGGCGAGATTCTTGTACGTATTGCTGCTGCTGGTGTCTGCCACTCAGATGTTCACTTAGCCGATGGAAACCTTGGAACAACTCGCTGGCCAATCATTTTGGGTCACGAAGGTGCAGGAGTCGTTGAAGAAATCGGCGCGGGAGTTACTAACGTAAAAGTTGGCGATCGTGTTGCCTTTAACTTTGTGCCTCCATGTCGCCAATGTAAAGAGTGCATCGCAACTCGCTTTAATTTGTGCGAAGTTGCTGGAGAGCATGCATACACAGGCAACTTATTAGATGGAACATCTCGTCTTCATGAAAAAAATGGCACAGAGCTTCGCCACTTTAACTTTGTTTCTTGCTTTGCAGAAAAAGCAGTAGTGCCAGCAGGTTCTGCAGTTCCTGTACAGGCAGATGTTCCGCTGTGGCAAGCAGCGCTACTTGGTTGCGGTGTTATGACAGGAATTGGCGCAGTACGAAATGCTGCAAAGGTGCAGATCGGTGAGACTGTTGCAGTTATTGGCTGTGGCGGCGTTGGTTTGCAAGTTGTTGCAGGTGCTCGCTTGGCCGGTGCCAGCAAAATTATTGCTGTAGATATGCAGCCAGCAAACCTAGAGCGCGCTAGAAAACATGGCGCTACCCATGTTGTTGATGCATCTAAGAAGAACGTTGTTGCAGATGTAATGGCAATTGTACCGGGCGGAGTCGACCACGCATTTGAAGTAGTTGGCCGACCAGAGACAATTCGCACCGCTTGGGATGTTATTCGTGCTGGTGCAACGGCAATCGTTGTGGGACTCGCACCACGTGGTGTTGAAGTTTCAATTCCTGCTATCGAGTTCCTCTCTGAAAAAGGGTTAAAGGGATCACTCTATGGTTCTGCAAATGTTCCAGTTGAGCTTCCGCAGATGATTGCAATGGCCGGTGAAGGAAGAATTAATGTTGCAGATGTTGTTTCGCATGTAACAGATTTAGATGGAATTGAAGCAGCCTTTGAGCGCCTACGAAAAGGTGATGGTGCTCGTACTCTTGTCATCATTGATGAAAAGATCGCGGGTTCACTAGAAGGAATTAATAAGGCGTAATGATGAAAAAGATAAGGGATTTCTTTAACCAAGGTGGGCTAATGCTCTTTGTCTTTGGGCGCATTTTGGCTGGAATCCCAATCATTATCGCTCTGACTGTTTTGGTATTTATGGCCACACAGGCCTTACCTGGCGATGCAGCTGTTTCCTATTTGGCAAATACAGCCACACCAGAGCGATTAGCTGCGATTAGAGAGCAGTTAAACCTAGATGATCCATTGTGGGTTCAATACTTTAGTTGGGCCAGCGATGCCTTGCGTCTAGATTTTGGAATGACACTGACTGGTGAGACATCAGTATCAGCAATTCTTGGCGAGAGAATTCAAAACACTCTCATCTTGATGGCATCTTCAGGAATTATTGCAATTCCTTTATCAATTGTTATTGGAACATATGCAGCGGTTAGACGTGGAAAGATTTTTGACAATGTCAGCTCCCTTGTCACCCTTGTACTTGCAGCCCTTCCAGAGTTTGTTGTTGCTATCTTTGTTGTATTCCTACTAGCAACTAACGTATTTCAAATCTTTCCTGCGATCTCCTTTGTCGAGCCGGGAACATTAGCCTGGGCAGACCCAATGTCATTAGTTTTACCTTCGCTCACATTGATCTTGGCGGTCACGCCATATGTCTCTCGCATTATGCGTGGCTCAATGATTGAAGTCATGGAGTCTGAATACATCCAGATGGCCCGCTTGAAAGGGTTGTCTGAACGCACAGTAATTATGCGCCATGCTCTACCAAATGCAATTGCGCCAACGATTCAGGTAATCGCACTGCAGCTTGCATGGCTTGCAGGTGGAGTGGTTGTTGTAGAGGCTGTCTTTGCCTACCCAGGCATTGGAACAGTGATGATTGATTCGGTAAAGGCGCGTGATTTACCTATCGTTCAAGCAATTACCTTGATGATTGCAGCGCTATACGTAATCTTGAACATCTTGGCAGATATCGGAACAATTTTGTCCACACCACGTCTTCGCACCAAATATGCAAGAAAAAATGACACATCAGATGTCTTTGCTGCAATGGACGGGGATCAATAATGCAAAAGAAGATGCAAAAGAAGATGAAGCCTAAATCCCAGTTCCGTACTTTGATTGGACTCACATTTAAACAGGGCTATGCCAGACTCGGCGGCGCAATTGTTCTTGGAATCTTATTTATTGCAATCTTCGGTCCATTATTTGCACCGTACACATTTGATGAGTTTGTTGATGCACCAAATGCACCACGATCTGACACATTAATGCTGGGTGCAGATTACTTCGGGCGAGATGTCTACTCCCGCTTTCTAAGTGGTGGTCGATCAATTATCGGACTTTCCTTTATATCAACCGTTTTAGGTGTTGGGCTTGGTCTGTTAATTGGACTTTTTGCGGCATCTGCCAAAAAACGAACTGATGGCTTGATCATGAGAGTCAATGACATCTTGCTTGCATTCCCTCAGATCGTATTTGTTCTACTTGTTGTTTCAGGATTTGGAACAAGTGTTTTCCTCATTGCAATCACAGTGGGATTCACACATGCTCCACGAACAGCTCGAATTATCAGAGCGGCAGCAGCTGAAGTGATGGAGCGAGATTTCATCAAGGCAGCAATTGCAGTCGGTGAAAAACGTCAAAGAATTATCATCAGTGAGTTACTGCCAAACGTAACCTCGCCGTTATTAGTTGAGTTCGGTCTGCGTATGACCTATTCAATTGGTTTGGTTGCAGCTGTTAGTTTCTTAGGCCTAGGTCTACAACCTCCGGCTGCAGACTGGGGTCTCATGATTAATGAAAACCGCGGATCTCTTACTGTCCAACCTTGGGGAGTTCTCGCGCCAATCGCCGCGATTGCGCTGTTTACCATCGGCGTTAACTTTATAACTGACTCTTTTGCGAAAGTTGCAATCGGTATCGATCGAAAGGGCAAAGAATGAGCGTTGTTAAACTTTCGAATGTAGATATAGCAATCACTCGCGGTGGAATAAAAATTGTAGAGAAGATCTCATTTGAGATTGCATCCGGTCAGATACTTGGACTCGTTGGTGAATCTGGCTCTGGAAAAACTACAGTCTCTATGTCTTTGCTTGGCCACACCCGAAAAGGCGCCGTCATTGAATCTGGTTCTATAACAATTGACGGCCATGAAATCGTTGATGCAAGTGATAACGAGCTTAGATCTTTGCGTGGAGGGACTATCGCCTATGTTCCACAGGATCCAGGCACTGCGCTTAACCCAGGGTTAAGAATTTCAAAGCAGATTTTGGAGTCATTAGAAAAGCATCAACCAGATGTTGATCATGAAGTTCACATGGCTCGCGTGCGTGAAATTTTAACTGAGGTTGCACTACCTAGTGATGAAGATTTTCTCAAGCGCTACCCTCACCAACTCTCTGGTGGACAGCAACAAAGAGTTGCCATTGCAATTGCATTTGCATGTCGCCCAAAGGTAATTGTTTGCGATGAACCAACCACTGGACTTGATGTAACAACACAGTCAAAGGTCTTAGCAACAATTCGCGCGCTGTGCCGCGAACATGGTGTCGCAGCCCTTTATGTTTCTCATGACTTAGCTGTTGTTTCAGAGTTAGCAGATAACGTGGCGGTTATGTATGCAGGTCGAATTGTGGAAAGTGGAAATCGTGATGAGATTTTCTTCAACTCAATTCACCCATACACGCGCCGTTTAATCCGCGCACTTCCTGACATTGCCGGGAAAAATCAAATTCTAGGAATCTCTGGTTATGCACCAATGCCTTGGGATCGACCAACAGGGTGCGCATTTGCTCCACGTTGCGCCGATGCACAATCAATCTGTAGTCAAAGCGTTCCCGAGATCACAAGGATTTCAGGCACTCACAATGTCAACTGTCATCGACACAAAGACTCAACCAAAATTGTTGCTACTGCTCGTGTCGAAAGAGACGTAGTTTCTTCCTCAACACAAGCTCTCTTGGGAATCGATGGGCTTAATGGATTCTATGGATCACGCCAAGTTCTCTTTGATACCAATATCCACATTCAGCCAGGTGAATGCGTTGCACTCGTTGGTGAGTCAGGTTCTGGTAAGACAACACTCTCTCGTTGCATCGGTGGTCTACACGATGACTATGAAGGTCAGATCTCTTACTTTGGAAACGCCCTTGGTAAGCATGCTCTAGAGCGCAAAAAGGAAGAACGACGAGACATTCAATACATTTTCCAAAGCCCTTACGCATCAATAAATCCTCGTAGGCCAATTGGTGCCACGATTTCACGCCAGTTAGAACTGTTTTATGGAATGAAGGGCAGTGCTGCAGAGGCAAGAATTAAAGAGCTACTGGATTTAGTGTCTCTGCCACATGCAATTGTTACTTCATTTCCTGATCAACTCTCTGGTGGAGAGCGCCAGCGCGTGGCAATTGCTCGCGCCCTTGCTGCAGAGCCAAAGCTTCTTGTCTGCGATGAGATCACTTCTGCACTCGATGTTTCAGTACAGGCATCTGTTATTGAGACACTCAAGAACCTTCAAGAATCCACATCCGTGGCGCTTTTGTTTGTAACTCACAACCTTGCATTAACCAGATCCATCGCAAACCGTGTTGCAGTAATGCGCAAAGGAACAATTGTGGAATACGGCGGCCTTGATGAGGTCTTCAATTCTCCAAAGGCTGAGTATACAAACCGTTTACTGCAGCACACACCTACTCTTAAATAAGGAGCTCGTCCATGAAAGAATTTCTAAATGTCATTAATGGCAAGAGCGTGCCAGCAAAGAGTGGAAAAACTGTAAAGGTCTACAATCCTTCAACAGGACAGGTTTATGCAACTGCTCCTGACTCATCAACTGATGATGTCAACGCTGCAATGAAGGCAGCAGCCGATGCCTTCGTGCTTTGGAAAGAGACAACCCCATCTGTGCGCCAAAGAGCGTTACTTAAGATTGCAGATGCCATGGAGGCTCGCATCGATGAGATCGTTGCAATTGAATGTGAAAACACAGGTAAGCCAATTGCAGTTACTCGCGCAGATGAACTGCCACCAACGATTGATCACATCCGCTTTTTTGCAGGTGCTGCAAGATTGCTAGAAGGAAAATCTGCTGGTGAGTACATGTCCGGTATGACTTCTTACATTCGCCGTGAGCCAGTTGGTGTTTGCGCACAGATTACGCCGTGGAACTATCCACTGATGATGGCTGTGTGGAAGTGGGCCCCTGCAATCGCAGCAGGTAACACAGTTGTCTTAAAGCCAAGTACAACAACTCCTGCTTCCACTGTGTGGATGGCTGAGTTAATGAATGAGTTTTTACCCGCTGGTGTGATCAACATTGTGTGTGGCGATCGCCATGCTGGAAAAGCAATGATCGAACATGATGTGCCACAGATGGTTTCTATTACAGGTTCTGTTCGTGCAGGAATGGAAGTTGCAGCCTCTGCAGCAAAAGATGTAAAGCGCGTTCACTTAGAACTAGGTGGCAAAGCTCCTGTAATTGTCTTTGATGATGCAGATTTAGATGCAGCAGCAGCTGGAATTGCCTCTGCGGGGCTCTTCAATGCTGGTCAGGACTGCACATCTGGCAACAGAGTTCTTGTACAAGCCGGTGTTTATGACAAGTTCGTCACAATGCTTTCTGACTACATCAGAAGCAATATTAAAGTTGGAAGCCCCGAAGAAGATGTCTTTATGGGACCACTTAACAGTGCCGCACACTTTGATCGCGTTAAGGAATATGTAGATAACGCACCAGCACATGCAAAGATTCAACTTGGTGGAAAGCCAATTAATCGTCCAGGTTATTTCTTTGAACCAACGATTATTTCTGACCTTCGCCAAAGCGATGAGTTAATCCAGGAAGAGGTTTTTGGTCCAGTTATTACGATGCAAAAATTCACCACCGAAGAAGAAGCCCTCACCATGGCTAATGGTGTCGACCTTGCATTGTCAGCATCTGTTTGGACTAAAGATCATGGAACAGCGATGCGAGTTACCAAGAATCTAGACTTTGGTGTCTGCTGGATCAATGCTCATATGCCATTTGTTGCTGAAATGCCACATGGTGGATTCAAGCAATCAGGATATGGAAAAGATCTTTCAGCTTATGGTTTTGAAGACTACACACGCATTAAGCATGTGATGTCAAACATTAACTCTTAGCTAATAAATCTAAGTACTCGTTGACGGGTGTTGCTGCCAACTTGTCGTAATCTAATGAAAGTTCCAGGATCGCATCTTGCTGCTTCTTGTCATAAATACGAGCAAGGTTGATCTTGAACTTCTCGATAAGTAATGGAATTCCCTCGGTGCGACGACGTGCATGACCTACTGGATATTCAACGACCACCTCATCAAAGGTAGAACCATCGTTGAACTCAATTGTTAAAGCATTGGCAATCGAGCGCTTTTCTGGATCATGGTAATCAGCAGTAAAACTTGTGTCTTCAACACAAATGATCTTCTCGCGTAGATCATCAATGCGCTGATCAGATGCGATGTCATCCTCGTAATCGCGGGCAGTTAAGCGACCGAAGATCAGAGGCACTGCAACCATGTATTGAATACAGTGATCACGATCTGCAGGGTTGTTTAATGGACCCTTCTTATCGATGATTCGGATACAGGCTTCGTGAGTGCGAATCGTTACCTTTTTGATGTCATCTGATGTTTTATCAGCAGCCTTCATCTTGGCATTTAGTGTCATCGCAGCTTCTACTGCTGTTTGTGAATGGAACTCTGCTGGGAAAGAGATCTTAAAGAGAACGTTTTCCATTACATATGAACCGTAAGGGCGCTGGAACTTAAACTTTTGCCCTTTGAATGAAACATCATAGAAGCCCCATACCTTTGCAGAAAGCACTGATGGATAGCCCATTTCACCAGTCTTTGCGATCAGAGCTAAGCGAACTGCGCGAGATGTTGCATCTCCTGCTGCCCAAGATTTACGAGATCCTGCATTTGGAAAATGTCGGTAGGTGCGAAGTGATTGTCCATCAACCCAAGCAAGTGAAACAGCTGCCAAGATTTGATCGCGAGTTAGACCCATCATCTGTGCAACAACTGCAGTTGATGCAACCTTTACCAAAACAACGTGGTCTAAACCAACTTTGTTAAATGAGTTCTCAAGTGCGATGCAGCCCTGAATTTCGTGGGCTTTAATCATTGCAGTTAGTACGTCTTTAATTGTGAATTTCTTACCTGTTGTTCGAGATAGCCAGTCTGCTGTTGCAAGGATTCCGCCCAAGTTATCTGAAGGGTGACCCCACTCTGCAGCTAGCCATGTGTCATTAAAATCTAACCAACGAATCATTGAGCCAATGTTGAATGCTCCCTGAATTGGATCCAAAACATAGTTTGTACCAGGAACTTTCACGCCATTAGGTACTGAAATGCCTTCAACTGTTGGTCCAAGAAGTTTCTTACAAGCATCATATTCCAACGCTTCAAAACCACATCCAAGAGTGTCCAAGAAACAGTTCCATGCAGTCTCATAAGCCACTGGTGATTTGATTTGGTAATTCTCTACATAATCAACGATGTCGATGATCTCTTGGTCATAAGGCTGATTGGATTTAGTTATGTTACTTGACATGTACCTATCATTTCTCTATCGATGTGAACGGGAGATCATCCGTACCGGTGTAGTTATAACTAGAACGAACAAATTTATTGACAATTCTTATTTGCCGCCAAGCATCTTATCGATAGCCTGCTCATAAGAATGGTAATTAATTCGATCATACAACTCTTCACGAGTCTGCATGGTGTCGACCACATTGGTTTGTGTTCCATCTCGGCGAATGGCTTCATAAACATTCTCTGCGGCCTTGTTCATAGCGCGGAATGCAGATAGTGGATACAAAATCATGGAAACGCCATTGGCTTTTAACTCATCTCGACCAAATAACGGAGAAAGTCCAAACTCTGTGATGTTTGCCAAAATTGGCTTTGATACGACAGAACTAACTTTTTTATACTCTTCAAGAGTTCGAATCGCTTCTGGGAAAACTAAATCTGCTCCAGCTTCAACGTAGGCGTGAATGCGATCAATTGTTGCCTCAATACCTTCTATTGCAAGTGCATCGGTACGAGCCATAATTTGAAAATTCTCATCAGTTCGCGCATCAACTGCTGCCTTGATTCGATCGACCATTTCACTCTTTGAAACAACCTCTTTATTTGGGCGGTGTCCACAACGCTTTGCACCTACTTGATCTTCCATATGCATGGCTGCAGCACCGGCTTTAATTAAATCCTTAACTGTTCGTGCAATATTAAAAGCAGAGGAACCAAAACCAGTGTCGGCATCTACTAATAGTGGTGTATCGCAGACATTTGTAATTCGACGAACATCGGTAAGTACGTCTTCAAGAGTTGTGATGCCAAGATCTGGCAAACCCATAGACCCTGCTGCCACGCCCCCACCAGAGAGGTAAATGGCTCGATAGCCAGCCCTCTTTGCCAAGAGTGCATGGTTTGCGTTGATCGTTCCGATTATCTGTAAAGGGGATTCTTCGGCTAAAGCCTTTTTAAATGCAGCTCCTGCGCTATGAATTCCCACCTGCGCAGTCTACATCTGATTTGAGTACTGGCAACTTACCTTGCATAAATGGCAACGCCTAGAATAGCGGGATGCTCGGTGGAATAAACAACAGCCTATTTCTGCAATCCTTTGGAGGATTTGTCGCTCTTGGCATTCTTATTGTTGTTCTTAAGTGGGGCTTTTCATCTAATGGGAAATTTTTAGTTACACCGATTAAAGCGGGCAAGAAAAATGATTATGGATTACTCACCCCATTACCCACTCCTGCTAGTTATATCGAAGCACAGATGAAACTGCAGAAATTAGTTGATCTCAATATAAAGGCAACGCTAACTCAAACACTTGATGGCCCGCAATTAATGGTTTTTGAGAAAGATTACAAGATCGCTGTTGCCATATTAAATAGTTAGCCCCAGCCACTTGAGTTAGTGACCGGGGCTACTTGAAACTATTTAGCTTTAGCTTGCTTTACCTGCAGCAGTTGCTGCTGTTATTTCGCGCAGCTTGCCAGTTTCTACTTCATAGACATATCCATAAATTGGAATGTTCTTTGGAACCAAAGGATGACGACGAATTCGTTGAACATCATCTACCACTGCTTTCTCTTGATCTGCAATTGTTAGCCAGTCAATGTATGCGCCTTCATCAGATCCTGGACCTTTACCTACATCGTAGAATCCAGTATCACCAAGTGCTGCTGTCTCTAAACTCTTTGAGAGTAGACCGCGCATGATCTCGTCTGTAAAGAACTCCATTCCGCAATTACTGTGGTGGATTACAAACCACTCTTTTGTTCCAAGGAGTTTGTATGAAATCACAAGGGAGCGAATTGCATCATCTGATGCACGAGCACCGGCATTACGAATAACGTGTGCATCTCCTTCGCTTAACCCAGCATATTTTGCAGGATCAAGGCGAGCATCCATACACGTTAAAATAGCAAAGCCTCTTGCAGGTGGAAGTGCGAGTGAACCTTTTGCTCCAAAATCTGCAACATAAGCATTGTTAGCAGCAAGGACTTCGTTAAGTACGGACATATCTCCTCAGTTCTGTGTAGAGGTGTGCTAGCCACCAATTATTTGTAGAGGAAAAATAACAAATAAAGAATGAAAAGAGAACTCAATACAAATTAGCAGATGCAAGTGATTAGCAGATGAATTTATTGAAGAAGTTCTGCGAGTAAAGCTTCTACTCTTGCCTTAATTTCATCTCTAATCACACGTACTGATTCAATACCTTGACCTGCAGGATCATCTAATACCCAATCTTCATATCGCTTTCCAGGATAGAAAGGACAGACATCTCCGCAGCCCATAGTCACAACAGCATCAGATTCTTGAACAGCCTCTGTGGTCAATATCTTGGGAACATGATTTGCGATATCAATTCCTAATTCAGCCATTGCCGCCACCGCAATGGGGTTAATTGAATCCTTTGGAGCACTACCTGCAGACAAGACTTCTACTCTGCCTTGTCCAAGCTCGCGCATAAACCCTGCAGCCATCTGTGAACGTCCAGCGTTGTGTACGCAGACAAAAAGAACTGTTGGTTTTTGACTCATCGAGTTACCACCTTAAATATTCCTAGACCAAGTAAAGCTCCGATAATTTGAGCCGCTATAAATTGAAGAACACTGCTGGGCGCTATACCTGCAAATGAGTCAGAGAAGATTCTTCCAACAGTAACTGCAGGATTTGCAAATGAAGTTGAACTGGTAAAGAAGTAGGCACTTCCTATCCAGGATGCAACCATGGCGGGTATTAGCGCTGTTTTCTCTTGAGATATTAGAAGATTGATTACAAGAATAAGCCCAGCTGTTGCAATTACTTCTCCTAGATAGTGGTTGCTTCCTGATCTGATCTTTGTTGATGTTTCAATCAGTGCGTAATTAAACATGGCATTTGCAAGAATGGCACCTGTCACTGCCCCTGCTGTTTGGGCAATGGAGAATTTGATAAATGTGGAAAAACTAACTGTTTTTTGAATCAGGTTAATCATTGTCACGACTGGATTAAAGTGAGCTCCACTAATTGGCATCAACAGTTGAATCAGAACCATCAAACCGAAGACCGTTGAAACTGTGTTAATCAGTAATTGGATGCCAATATCTTGGGAAAGATTTGTTGCCATGATTCCTGAGCCAACAACAATGCATACTAATAGGGCGGTACCGAGGAATTCTGCGACTAATTTATTCAGGGCAGATAGCTTCATGATCTCTTCGCACAGTGGCTACTCACGATGGCTTGCTCCATGGATTTAGAGTAGGGGTTTACCTCAATTATCTTTAACCGAGCAAGCCTTTAAAGAAGTGAACAGTTGGTAAACAAATAACAAAACCCCACCAGCTGTGTTAGCTGATGGGGTTTTGTTCTAATTCTTTTTAGGAGACCGCAAGAATATCTAATGAAAAGATTAAGGTCTCTGCCTCAAGTGGATGACCCGGAATTACCCCGTAACCAAGTGAAGGTGGAACAACAAGTAGGCGACGTCCTCCAACTTTCATACCTGGCAGTCCTTGTTGCCATCCTGCAATAAGTTGCGTGAGTGGGTATACGGCAGGTTGCCCACTGGTCCATGATGATTCAAGAACTTGACCATCTGACCACGACATCAATGTGTAATGAAAAGTTATAGTTGAAGTTGCGAGAACTTCTGCACCAGTTCCTTCAATAATGTCGACTGATTGTAAAGTAGTTGGTGCAGTACCCGGTACATGAGTAATAGTTGGGGCTTCTCCTGCATTATTTGTGACAGTTGGCAAACCTGCAGTTGATGCTGTTTCGGACACGGTGTCATCCCCTCCTAATGATGTAAATGATGCAAATGCAATTGCAGCGACTGCAATGATTGCAAATATTTTGATTAACGTTTTCTTTGGCATGGGTCTCCTGTTGTCCGTTTGTTGTGTCTCTTAATTTTCGATTTCACCGATTAATTTGAACTCCCCATCCCCTATCTGACCTTGGGAACGGTAGAGCTCTAACTTTGCACGCGTATCGGCAATATCTAGGTTGCGCATTGTTAACTGACCGATGCGATCAACTGGGCCAAATGCAGCATTTTCTGTGCGCTCCATTGATAGTTTTTCTGGGTGGTAACTAAGTCCAGGACCAGTTGTATTAATGATTGAATAATCATCACCCCGGCGCAGACGAATACTTACTTCACCATTAACCGCCGATGCCACCCAGCGCTGCAATGATTCACGCAACATTAATGCTTGTGGATCAAACCAACGACCCTCATAGAGAAGTCGACCTAATCTGCGTCCTTCGGCGTGATAGTTAGCAATTGTGTCTTCATTGTGAATAGCACTTATCAATCTTTCGTAGGCAATGAACAAAAGCGCCATACCGGGAGCTTCATAGATTCCGCGACTTTTTGCTTCAATGATTCTGTTCTCAATTTGATCAGCCATTCCAAGACCATGACGGCCACCAATTGAGTTGGCTTCCTTCATTAACTCAACGACATCAGTAAATACTTTGCCATTAATTGCAGTTGGGCGACCTTGAACAAAAGTGATTCGAACATCTTCACTTTCAATCTTTACACTTTGATCCCAAAAACGAACACCCATAATTGGCTGAACTAGTTCTACGGATGTGTCCAAGTTTTCTAAACTCTTGGCCTCATGCGTTGCGCCCAAAATATTGGCATCAGTTGAATAAGCCTTTTCAGTACTATCGCGATATGGCAAGTTATTTTTGACTAACCACTCGCTCATCTCTTTTCGGCCACCTAACTCAGTCACGAAATCTTGATCAAGCCATGGCTTGTAAATTCTTAAATTTGGATTAGCTAAAAGTCCATACCGATAGAAGCGTTCAATGTCATTGCCTTTATATGTTGAGCCATCGCCCCAAATTTCAACAGAGTCTTGGTGCATTGCGCGAACAAGCATTGTGCCAGTTACAGCGCGACCTAATGGAGTTGTATTGAAATATTGTTTTCCACCAGATCTAATGTGAAATGCTCCGCATGCAATTGCTGCAAGACCTTCTTCAACTAGAGCGCTTTTGCAATCGACAAGTCGTGAAATCTCAGCGCCATATTCTTTTGCGCGCCCTGGGACAGAATCAATATCTGGTTCATCGTATTGACCAAGGTCTGCTGTATACGTGCAAGGGACCGCGCCTTTTGCGCGCATCCATGCAACCGCAAGGGATGTATCGAGCCCACCAGAAAAAGCGATTCCAACTTTTTCACCTACTGGAAGGGAAGAAAGGACCTTGGACATGTTCAAAGTCTAACGGATGTTAAGCGTAGGAAGTTTCTTTTCTAAGGCGGGGATGACGCCCCATTGGCTGCACATCTCTAGATATCTCTGAATATCTAATGAATCAGGTTTGGCATCGGTTTTTACCGCACGAATCATCAAATTTCTTGGTGTGTGTTCGCCTGCAACAAATTCGATGACCTCTACTCGATAGCCAGCAATACGAAGCAACTGCGCGCGAAATGAATCAGTGAGCAAATCACCCAAGCGTTCTTTCATTAAACCAAACTTTGTGATTGCAGACCATGGTTCTGGTGCAACTTCCATTTGGCTTTGAATATCATGATGACAGCAGGGAGCGATCAGTAAAAGCTGAGCTCCACCATTTACGGCCCAGGCAATCGCATCATCTGTTGCTGTGTCACAGGCATGAAGTGCGATTGCGATATCAGCTGGCTGTGAAGTTGTTTTTGAAATCTCTTCGGCCACAAATTCTATAGTTGATGTAATCCCTAGTTTCTTTGCAATTGCATTATTGCGATCTCTACTTTCAACTCTGACGTCTATTCCAACTACTTTGACAGGGATGCCAGAGTTAATTAAAAATTGATGAGCCGCAAATGTTAAGTAAGCATGCCCGCATCCCAGGTCAACAATTTGGAGAGGAGTTTGTTCTGTGGGTTTTCGAATCTGTCCGGCTGATATGGCAGCGTTAAGTGCTGGAGAGAGTATTCGCAAAAACTCTTCCACTTGTTTGTACTTATCTTGACGAGATGGCTTGATTACTCCTTTTGCATCGGCGATACCAACTTCTAACAAAAAAGGATCGGAGGAATCTAACAAGCGGTCTTTCTTCTTATCATGTGAGAGCACCTGTTGGGACTCTCGTTTTTCGATGTGTACTTGAGCATCTCCACTTTTAGTGATGCGAATTGAATAGACCTGCGAAACGCTTTCAACCATGATGTTGGCATATCCACTATCTAGTAGCTCTTGGACTGCTACGCGATCGGGGGCTACGTTTTTTGTTGTGGTGGCACGACCATCATTTTGCATGAGCTGAAGATTTAGAACCCCTTTGATTTCTACCAAACGAATATCAATCCGCTCAAAACCAACCTGCATGTTGCGTCGCCGGCCAGAAAGTACTGCTCGAACAAATGTAGATGTATCTACGATCTGATCACAGGCGCTGCGCAGCCCATCTTCGAGAGTTATCTGCATAGCTTTATCGAGGCGAAATTATCGCGGCGCCCTTTTCGTGATTGAGAATGGTTAATTCATGATTTGGTAGGGCTGCAGCAAAATCCTCTGCTAATTTTCTCTCGCCTTCTCGATTAACATCATCGAGAATTACTACTGCTCTAGGTGATAACTTATCTTTAAACTCCTTTAACGCCGGATATCGCGACTCAGGATTATTGTTACCTGGAGGGCCATCTACAATCAAGAGATCGATCTTCTTTAGGTCCTTAATTACTGACACGTCATACCAAGTTAACCCATTCACATAAGGCAATAACGCTGCAAATCGAACGTCTACACCACGGACTCGATGTTCCTTGATTAGCTCTCTGGTTTTTGCTGCATACTCTTTAGAACCATCTAAACTTACGACTTTTCTGGCACCAGATTTTGCTGCAACTAAAGTAGATACTCCTGAACCCAGTTCAACAACAAGTGAAGGATTTATCTTTTTTACTGTTTCATAAATAGTCAGGAGCAAATCTGGAGATGCGGCCCAACCGCGAGTTGCAGGCAATGATGCTTTAAAGTCAAGGAGCTGGATTAGTTGCGCGTATGCTTCGCTTTGATAATACGAGTGGGAAATACTCTTTTTTATTTCATTTGAAGCTTTATAGACCTCACGAATAACTTTCTCGGAGTTGCGTCGTTGCTTTTTGTAGAGGACAAATGAAAACCAGCCAAGACCAGCGATACCAATCAAAATGAGGATTAATAGGGCTGTATAAAGAGTATCCATGGATTAAGTGTATCGTTTAACTCATGAATAACTTGAATACACGGATTGCAAAGAAAATAACATCAGGTGTGGCCACTATGTGGTGTGCTTACATATTTGCCGCAATCGCTCTTATCTCATTACCAAGGGCCATTGAATCTGGAGACACTCTCGTAATTGTCAGTTGGATTGCTCAAACATTTTTGCAGTTGGTATTACTTTCGATAATTATGGTCGGACAAAAAGTACAATCTGCCATTGTTGAAAAACAGATAAGTGAGACTCACGAAGCCGCTCTTATAGAACTTAAGGAGTTAAAGGAACTTTCACGAGAAATCCACTTACTTGTAACTAATGTAAAGAAAAATTGAAATAGTTTCTCCCGAAATTTAGAAATGGCTGGATTTTTGCCCATTTAGTGGCAGACTAACCCAATGGAATCTACAGCCGTCTGGCTTCTAACCCTTGGAGTCTTGTCTCTTGTAATCGTATTGGATCTAATGATTGCGATTGCACGGCGAAACAAAGAAACCACAATGACGGAAGCTGGAATCTGGACGATAATTTATGTTTCCGCTGCTTTGGTTTTTGGTTATTTAATGCCTAATTGGACAACAGATCCGAACTCTCAAAAAGAGTTCTTTGCGGGCTGGCTGACTGAATACGCACTTTCAGTCGATAATATCTTCGTATTTGTCATTATTTTGGCACGCTTTCAAATTGAAAGAACTAAGCAGCAGTTAGTTTTGCTTCTTGGAATCATAATTGCACTAATTCTTCGTGGAGGCTTTATTGCCGCAGGAAGTGCCATCTTGGAAAGATTTAGTAGTGCTTTCTTTATATTTGGTGCATTCCTAATTTTCACTGCATACAAATTACTAACTGAGCATGGCGAAGAGGAAGAGAAACAAAAAGAAGATCGAATTGTGACTTTTCTACGCTCAAAGGGTGCGTCAACATTTACGATTGCATTAATCTCATTAGGAATTACTGACCTGGTGTTTGCACTCGACTCTATCCCTGCAATCTTTGGAATCACTCGTGATCCATACATCGTTGTCTGTGCAAACATTTTTGCGCTCATGGGGCTTCGCCAGTTGTATTTCTTACTCCAAGGTTTACTCCAAAGATTGGTTTATCTCTCAAAGGGACTTTCTTTCATTCTAGCTTTCATCGGATTCAAAATGATTATTGAAGCATTCCATGGAATTGGAGTTCATGATCTTCTAGGGATTGAGCTTCCACATGTTTCCATTGAAGTGAGCTTGGCAGTGATCGCTTCGACTTTGATCGTTACGGCTGTGGGAAGTCTTACCGCAACAAGAAAAGATGGAACCGAGATCGTTTAACTCTCAGTCTTCATTTTTCTAAGAGTTGTGCGGTCATGATCTTCAGTTCGCTCATGAATTTTTCTAATCTGGAGTGCAAAAGTTTTTATTGCAGAATCAAAAGCTGCTAAATCATTAAACTCCGCCGCTTCTGCTCGAAGCAGTGGACCAGATCCGTGTGAAGTCAGAATTACCTTGTGCTTGTGTTTTCCTTGATGTGGGTTGGTTTCATGCAGCACTTCGACTTCAACTCGGTCAATTACAACACTAAAGCGTTCCATACTGTTGAGCTTTTCTTCCACAATGGTTTTGAAGTCTTCTGCCAAAGCTGCGTTACGAGTATGAATCAAAATCTTCATACTTAGAAGAGTAGTACTAGAACCGCCCCCGTTGCTATAGCTGCAAGTAAAAATGATTTTCCAAGGATTACAAGCGCAGTTTTTCGATCTGCTGCACGATCCTCAGGGGATGCAACTTTTGAAATCTCGCCCAACTTACCAATATTGAAAGTTCCTGCAAACCCATAAGCAAGGCAAAATTTGCTACGTGATTGAACAAACCCAGTAAATGTCATCATTAAAGGGAAAAAAACTGCCAAACTAGAAACTATTGATGCTTCAATGGAATTCAAGGTTACAAAAGTTGAAATAGAAAGAAATAGTCCTGCTACACCCACAAATTGTCTGCGTTGAATCTCACGTTTACCTATGTTGCAACTACCTGGAATATATTGAATCTCAGACATCTTCTAATTCGTCTTCATCAACCCATGTATCTGCCACAGTATCTTCTTGATGCTCAACCCACGAAAGAAATGAACCCACGGCGCGAAAAGCTAACAGTACAACAGTGGCTGCTGCAACGATCCGGCGGAAGACTTTAAACATGTGCTAAAAATACTAGGTATTTCTGAGAATTTCTCTACAAAACCGCAAGAGCCTGATCAATATCTGACCACAGGTCCTCAACGTGTTCGCAACCGACGCTTAGGCGAATTAACCGCTCCGGTACTGAGATGTTTTCACTAGCCCAACGCCGGCGGCGTTCCCACAGAGATTCAACTCCCCCAAGACTGGTCGCATGAATGATGACCCGTGATGACTCGCAAACTTTTTGGACGGCGTCAACTGGTGCATCTACTTCAAAAGAGATGACAGCTCCAAATCCGGGGTAGCGAACTTTTGTAACTTTTACATGATCACTCAAACGCTTAACCAGCTCTTTGGCGTTGTTTTCTGCTGCACGAAAACGAATTGGGAAAGTTCGAATTCCACGAAGTGCCAACCATGCTTCAAATGGTCCTGGGATTGAACCATTGAGGCGACGTGCCTCTTCCAACCTCTTAAGCAATGCTTCATCGTTGGTGGAAAGTGATCCTAAAACAACGTCGCTATGGCCGGACAAAAACTTAGTAACAGAATGCATAGAAACATCTGCACCCATTGCAAGCGGTAACTGCGTCAATGGAGTGGCAAAAGTATTATCAACACCGACGCCGATGCCTTTCTTTTTTGCTTCTGAGATCAAAGTTTGAAGATCTGCAACATCTAGAGTTGGATTTGTTGGTGATTCAAGCCAAACAAGTGCAGCGCCTTTCATTGCAGCGATCACTTCATCGTTTTTTGTTACATCGACAAATCGCACTTCTAAGCGTCCTGATGTGTGTAGTTGATTGAGCAAACTCATAGTTCCGCTATAACCCTCATGTGATGCAACTACTGGCGCACCAACTGGCAATATAGAAAACAGTGCGCTAATTGCTGCCATGCCAGATGAAAATGTAAGTGTTGATCCGCCTTCTAATTCTGCTATCGCACTTTCAAGTGCGCTCCACGTTTGATTTCCATAGCGTCCATAACCAATTGGACCACCTGCATGGTAAGTCGAAGATAAAAACAAAGGCGGATTTACTGATGCATCAGGGGCCGAATCAGGTCGTCCAGCACTAATCGCCGACGTTTCAGGATGCAGATTCATTGAATTAGTCTAATTGCTACTTAGTACAGCCATTGCCGCATTATGGCCCGGTATTCCGCTAACGCCCCCGCCACGTGCAGCACCAGCACCACAGATAAAGATTCTTGGGTCATCTGTTTCAACTCCCCATGATGGTTGGCTACCATCTTCACGAAATGGAAATTGTAAGTCTCTGTGAAAAATGTTGCCTCGTGGCAGCGCAATCGCTTCCTCAAGATCAAGCGGTGTTTTGACTTCAATTGCTGCGATTACATCCTGTATTGGCTCAACTAAATATTCATTGAGTGAAGCAAATGCTGAATCAAGTGCCATCTGTCTTGCTGCATCATTGTCAGAATCAAATAGCGAAGCTGGTGTGTGAAGAGCAAAAAGAGTTAAGGTGTGAAATCCAGATGCTGAGAGCTCTGGACTTAGAATTGATGGATCCGTCAAAGTATGGCAATACATCTCAATAGGCAGTTTTGCCGGCATAGAGCCATTCTTTGCCTCTGAATATGAACCTTCGCACTGCGTAAAACTCTCATTTGCGTGAAAAGTTCCAGCAAATGCTATTTGCGGATCCACTCCAGACTTCAACTGCGGTAGTCGCTTGAGAAGAATGTTTATCTTTAACTGCGCACCATCTAATGAATAAGGCTTTGTCTTACCTCTGATTTCTGCCAATACTCCAGGTGCGGCATTTGATAGAAAATGGGAGGCAGTGAATTCCTCACCCGTAGAAGTTCTAACTTTCACAGATTCAGTTGAGCTTTCGATAGCAACAACTTTTTGATTTGTCTTTATCTCAACACCAGATTGGGTTGCAACTCGAACTAATTCACTAACCAAAGCGCCCATGCCTCCTCGAGGGACTTTCCACTCCCCTGTTCCGTTGCCAATCAGGTGGTAGAGAAAACAAATGTTTGCTTGAAGATCATAAGCTGATGCAAATGTGCCGATGAGAGCATCTGTAAGAACTACTCCTCGAATTATGTCGTCTTTGAATCGATCACAAATAACCTCACCAATTGGATCTTCAATCAAATACTTCCATGTCCTGGGCAGATTAATCTGCTCACGCAATTGTGAGCGAGTTTGTAAGGGTTCCAAAAGCGTAGGTGCAATTTTTTTGGCAAATTCTCCAACTTCGGAGTAAAAATCTTGCCAAGCCAGGCCTTCATTTCCGGTTGGATCAATCGCTTTAAATGACTCCTCTGTTTTAACGTCCCAATTTCTGGATACATATAAACCTTTATTTAATCCTTGAGCATTTGAATATGGAGTAAAACTTGAAACATCTCTAGAGATCGTTTCGAAGGTCAGATTCAGATCCTCAATAATCTTGTCTGGTAAAAGTGCGACAAGATATGAATATCGAGAAACACGTGCATCAAAGCCTGGGAATGCCTGCACACTTTGCGTGGCACCACCAATCTCACTGTTTGCCTCAAGAATTAGAACAGATTTTCCCGCCTTGGCTAAGTAAGAGGCTGCAACTAAACCGTTGTGCCCTCCTCCCATAATCACAACATCGTAATTTTTCACTGACATTTAAACTACCTTAGTAATTCGATCGATTGCATCGGTAAGAATTGTTGGACTAGTTGCAAAATTTATGCGGACATACTGTGAGCACTGTTTACCAAATGACTGCCCAGAATTAAATGCAACTTTCCCTTTTTCTAGTAATCTCTCAGATGGATTGTCTCCAAGATTTAATGCTTCAAGGTCTAACCAACCCAAATAAGTGGCTTGAGGGATGTGATATCTGACAGATGGCAATTTAGCCGTTAGTAAATCTCTTAACATTCTACGATTATGGTCCAGAGCTGTTAGTACTTCATCCAACCAAGGTTCACCCTCTGAATATGCAACGGCTGTAGCAAAGCCTCCAAGAATTGATGACCTCCAATGTGTAGCTGGCGGTATCACGGCTAATTTTTCGTAAAGCACTTTATTTTGGGTAACAATCAGTGCACATTTAAGCCCTGCGATATTCCAGCCTTTAGAAGCTGCAGTAACAACGACACTCACAGATTCGGCAGTTTTGCCTAAGGATAAAATCGGAACGAATTTTTCTCCCATAAAAGTTAGCGGGGCATGTAGTTCATTGCTTATGACAAGAACGTTATGTTTGTTTGCTAGTTCGACAATACGGATTAACTCTTCTTCGGTATAAATACGCCCTAAAGGATTATGTGGAGAGCAGAGTAAATGAACTTTTATGCCAGATTGATAGGCTCTTTCGATACCTTTCCAGTTGATCTGCCAGGGATTTTTGCTTTCATCTCCTGTGCGTTCGAAAGGTACATCTACTAGTTTTAACTTAGTTTCATTAATCCAACTGTAAAAATTGTGGTAAACCGGTGAACTAATGAGGATTGAATCCCCAGAATTTGTAAAAGCGCGAATGATTTCTACAACTGCAACGCCAACATCTGTTGCTGCTCGAACCTGCAGTGGATCAACGTTCCAACCCCAACGCTTTGAAGCAAACTTATGAAAGCCGGCGCCAAGTTCTGGAATTGATCCTAAATAGCCAAGGTCTGATCGGGAGACCATTTCGTTGATTTTATTGCGAATAGGTTCGGCAACTGGAAAATCCATTTCTGCAACGTGTAGAGGAAGAACATCGCTGGGAAAGTCTCGCCATTTTGCGCTGGTATGGGTATGCAGCTCTGAAAGGTGAGGAACTTCAACCCGATCTTTGTTCATGCATCAAGGCTACCAGTGCTGTAAAGGGGTAGATTTAATGCATGAGCAATCAAATTGAAACCCAAATCGATGTATCCCTGACAGAACGCAATCGATTGACTGCGCTGTTTCGTCTTGTCTTAGTTGTGCCTATGGCAATTTTTATTGCCTCATTTGTACCTTCGGCAGATCTATCAAGTGATGACGCAAGTTATTTCATGGTCGGTTTGATTTCACTGCCAGTTGCTTTAGCGATTGTATTTCGACAGATCTACCCAAGCTACGTTCTCTCTTTTAATGAAGCTCTGCTCTCTTTGCAGACACGTGTGGATGCATATGTTTTACTGCTCACTGACGAGTATCCATCAATTGAAGAAAATGATGTTGTTAGCGTAACTTTTCCAGAAGTTGATGCAAAAGCACTCAATCGATGGTTGCCATTGATTAAATGGTTCATTGCAATTCCTTTGTATCTAGTTGGAATTTTCTACGCAATTTATGCAGCGTTTTTAACTTTGTTTGGCTGGCTCTCTATTTTATTTACTGGCAACTATCCAGAGAAATGCGCAGAGGGCATTGTGGGAACTATCGCCTACTGGAACCGAGTCGTTGGTTATGCGCTCCTACTAGTTACAGATGAGTATCCAACTTTTTCTTTATAAGGAAATTACTTATTTCAAGTTAGTGTGGCTGCAAAACAAGTGAGACTGAGTTGATGCACCAGCGCTGATCGGTTGGAACGTCATAGCCTTCGCCATCGAAAACATGCCCAAGATGTGATCCGCACGATGCACAAAGAACCTCGGTGCGAACCCTTGGAAACAAGGAACGATCTTCTACCAAGCGCACCGCATCATCTGCTGTTGGTGCATAAAATGATGGCCATCCGCACCCTGAATGAAACTTAGTCTCACTTCTAAATAATTCCGCGGCGCAGGCTTTACATTTATAAACACCAACTGTTTCAGTATCGGTGTACTCCCCTGTAAATGCTTGCTCGGTAGCTGCTTTGCGCAAAACATCATATGACAGTGGGTCGATCCGGGCTGCGAGCGCCTGCTCATCTATTTTTACTGGATACTCGTTATCTGCGGCTTTGGTTTTTTCAGCTTCGTTATTGGAACTCATTTGATCACCGCAGTTGCTGGATAGGCAACCCCTGTACTGGAGTGACAGTCATAGCCATTGGGATTTTTAAGCAAATATTTTTGGTGATACTCCTCTGCTGGGTAATACTCAACACCATCGGCGCTCAAAATTTCAGTACAGATTTGACCTAGGCCAGCAGCAGTAAGAACTCTTTGATATTCAGCCATCGATGCTAAAGCTACAACTTGCTGTGAATCATCGGTTGTGAAAATTGCACTGCGATACTGCGTTCCAATGTCTCCACCTTGTTGATTTAAAGATGTTGGATCGTGCATTACCCAAAACTCTTCAAGTAGGCGTTGATATGAAATTATTGATGCATCGAATACGACTTTCACCATCTCGGCATGACCTGTTACACCTGTGCAGACTTGTTCATAATTTGGGTTTGGTCGATTTCCGCCCATATAACCAACGTTTGTTTCAATAACGCCATCCATCTGCCAAAAGCGACGTTCTGCTCCCCAGAAACATCCAGTTGCGAAATAAGCAATCGATTTCATAGGCAGATTGTTGCAGTATGCACACAACTTTGCACCCGCTGATAACCTTGAGTAGTAAGCCCACAGAGCCCCCGTAGCTCAGGGGATAGAGCATTGCCCTCCGAAGGCATGCGCACAGGTTCGAATCCTGTCGGGGGCACTTGAGATAGATCACCATTGATTTAATAATCTCTTTCACAACATCCTTGTATTAAGCGTGTGCAACATGGATAATTGTCACCTTGCGTACACAAATGTGCGTATTTACATTCGTTGAGTTTTAGAGTGATTGCTTTGGCAATCTAAGGGGGTCCGTCATGGATTGGCGACATCAATCTGCTTGCCGTGATGAAGATCCCGAACTCTTCTTTCCTGTGGGAAACACTGGACCTGCAATTAGCCAAATTGAAGAAGCAAAAAAAGTTTGTAACCGCTGCATTGTTAAAGAGCCATGCTTGGCTTGGGCATTAGAAAGTGGTCAAGATGCTGGAGTATGGGGCGGGTTATCAGAAGATGAACGCCGTGCATTGAAGCGACGTGCCGCGCGAAATCGTGCACGACTTTTGGAGCAACAGAACCAATTCTAAAGTGGGAAGCGAAGTTTTGCTTGCGTTCCCTGATCACTTGATTCTAATTTCAACTCTCCGTTTAGCTCATTCTCAGTGAGCGTGAGAACAATCTGTAATCCTAAATTTGCCGATGTTGCAAGATTGAAACCATCTGGCAGACCCACTCCATCATCTGAAATAGTTACTAACCCTTCATTGCTATAGCGCTGAAGTTCGATTCGAAGGTGTGTTCCTGATTCGGCCAGTCCATGCTCTAGTGCGTTGTGAATCAACTCTGTAACTACCAGTGAAAGCGGAGTAGCAAGTCGGGATTCTAGGGAGCCAAGTTGACCTACTCGCTCAATGCTTAACTGACCCATTCGTGGACTTAGTTCAAGTGAATGAGTTACAAGGCTGGTTAATACATCATCAAATGCCACAGTAGTTTCATCACTGTTAGAAAGTGTTTCGTGAACCAGGGCGATTGATGCAATTCGGCGAACCGCTTCATCCAAGGCTGCTGCAGCCGATGGATCATCAATTCGGCGAGACTGCAATCGAAGTAAGGCAGATACGGTTTGTAGATTGTTTTTGACCCTATGATGAATTTCTCGGATAGTTGCATCCTTAGTAACAAGTGCGCGATCTAGCCGGCGAAGCTCTGTAACATTTTGAAGCAGAACAATTGCACCTATCCGATCTTCGCCTTGAATTAAGGGCAGCACAAGGAAATCAATAGTTGTTCCCTTGTTTTCAACCTCAACGCGACGCAAAGTTTTTCCGCTTAACTGAGTTGCAATTGCCTCTTCATGTGGGTTTTCCGTTGTCACTGAAACCTGTTGAGCAGCCTCTCCAAGATTACGACCTTCTAAATCACCGTTCCAACCCATTCTAGAAAATGCAGATTTTGCATTAGGGCTGGCAAATGAGATTGTTCCGTTAACATCTAATCGAATTAATCCATCTCCAACGCGAGGAATAGGTTCAATTAGTGCGCCGGCGTTCTTATATGGAAAATTTCCTTCTGCAACCATTTGATAAAGCTGATGTGCAATCTCGCGATAGTTAATCTCTAACTTTCCTGCAGATCTCATATGTTCAATATCTCGATGGCGAGAGATAACTGCTATTGGTTGACCATTAAAAGTAACCGGGATGGCCTCTTCTTTAATCATGGTCTCTGATTGTTCTAATTGGCTATCTTTTATGATCTCTCCCCGAGAGAGTGCTTCGTCAATATTTGTTCGAGTCCCCCACAAGACTTCTTCACCAATTACATCATTAGTAAAAACAGTTGCAGTTGTAGTTGGACGAATATGAGCAATAGCAATATGCCCACTGGGCCACATTTTTATATCTTTACGAATCGGGACCCACAGAATTAAATCTGCGAATGAAAGATCTGATAATAACTGCCAGTTAGCAACTAGTTCCCTTAAGCGTTCAGCCTGATCAAGGTTGATTGTGGTTCGTGAACCAAGAAGATTTTCAAATGGAAACATGTTACTTCCACTCGTTCATGTGAGGCTCGATTTCTTGTGTAGCAAACCACACAAGCTCATCATCACCACGAAATGCTAGAAGGGCACACTGCACCTGTTCCCACAAGATCGCAGATGTAACAGTTATGTGATCGGCATATGTTTCGCCAATTTGTTGCTCGGTGATTTCAAGGGCTAGAACAATCCCTGGTGCTTTCTGTGTTAAACAAAGGTCAAGAGCTTTTTCTCCGGCGATAACCGAGAGCAGGTATTCGAGCTCTTCCTCATCACAATCAATGTTTTCATCTTGGAAGGAAGGCGTGGGTGCATACATAAGATTCACATCAAGAGTTTTTGCCTCTAGAAAGTTTTCGAGCTCTTGATGGCTTATTGGTAGGTACGTACGCACTTGCTAATCGTATTAGATTTTAACTTGAAAGTTCACTTGCCAATTCTGCGATTGATTTACGCACGGCAGATCGCTCATTAACCTCAATTAAGGTAGCGCGTTCAACCTGTGCAGCAAGCACGGCTCTAATGTCACTATTGATGGATCTAACGCGAAACGGCTTCATGGGTGAAGTTACTGTCAAGAATTTTGATTGTTCAGCTTCGCCCTTTTTGCCAGAAGATTTCATATTCATCACAAAACTGATTTTTGCTCGAATAGAAGTTTGAGCCAGCAGCTCAACTACTTTTTGAAGGCGCGATACCCCTAGAAGATCAGGGCGTGAAACCACAATAAGCTCATCAGCATGATCACAACTCCATGTTGTCATTGTTGAAGTCCAGCGTCGATCTGTAAGGCGATTTGAAAGTCCAGCAATAGATCCCAGATCAATAATGACGTAATCGAATTCTTTTCCTGCACGAAACATTAGTGCTTCAATTTCTATTGCCTGTGCTTGTGTAACTTCAAAGACTGCCAAATTGGGTGCAATCGATTTCCATGTGGGATCGGTTTCCGAACTTCGCATTGAAAGTAGATCAAAAATTGAGGGTGCTCGAAAATTTGCATCAATGAGTAGAGTGGATTTGCCTTGCGTGCTTAACTCCATTGCTAAATTAAGTGCAATCAAAGTACAGCCTGTGTAAGTTCCAGCAGAGCCGATGGCAAATATTTTTGCTCTTCGAATCTGATTTTGTGCTGGAACAAATTCTCGCAGCATCGGTGTCCGTATAAAGCTGCGAACTAGTGAGACCAAATCGGCTGAAACCACTGGTGCCTTTTTTAGATCTGCAAACTCTTCAGTCGTATTTGTTGCAAAGCCAATAACCTGCTTAAATTTTGATGAAAGTTGGTTTACTCTCTCTTTGGTGATTCCAGGTAAGTCTGATCCATATATTAATAATGTAGAACTAAGATCGGTAGATTTTTCTGTAACAAATTCTTCTAGGCTCTGCCAATCTATTGCTCGAAACACCACGCTCCAACCCTGAGCAAACAATGTGGATGCGATGAATCCTTCAACTTCGGCGCGAGCTATTGCAGTGACGACAATTGGCATCTCTTGCTCAGACATGAGAGGCAATAACCACTAGACGACCAACAGACGTAGCACTCAAAACGCGAAGCACTTGTGTTTGCTCGACTGCAATGCTCAATCCAACATCACCACTAAAAGAGTTTCCTGTGTTTTCAAGTGATAAAAGCGCAGCTCCTGCCAAAACTAGTACTGGTTCGACAACCTCTTCACCGTTGTTTGAGTCCGAAACCCAATAGATATCAACTCCTTCACCGAGTGTGAGACCTTGGGCGATATCAACAGAGCGCACACTCAAGGGAACGGCGCTGGTTGATTGACCTTGGATGTCGGAGCCAAGATCGGAAGTAGAAATGACTTCACTATCTTGCAAAGTCCGTAGGGCAATCAAGCCAATAGGATTAAAGTTTTTATCAATATATAACGCAGAGCTTTTGCTTAAATTCATGTGAACTGTCTCAAGATCGTTAGAAGTAATTACATGCCCCGAGATTACTGATCCCCGGACAACCCAATAGTCAGCCCCTTTATTTGCGACGGAGGTGATAAAAATGACAGATGCAAAAGATGCGATTATAAGAGTAATTGCAAGTGGTAGGCGCGCGCTGAAGGAATTTTTAGGTGGTCTCATGGGCATACCTAATTACTATCAGTGGTTTTCTAGACCAGATTATCCACAGTAGTACTTTGGTATAAGATCTTTTCGTACTTTAAGTTGAAGTAAAGCCGAGGCAAGTTGGCAATTGTTGGCTTTATGACTACACAACGCGCCTTCAATCCAAATTATTTATGCAAGCCAGTTTTTACAACCATTGATTTAACGCCAATTTCTAGTGACCCCGATGAAGATTGGTTGCATCCAGTCCTTGAGATGTTTCGTCCCTTAACGATTGTCGAACCAGCAAAAGAGCCTCGTTTGTATTTAATTGCATCAACTTTTGGAGAGGAGTTTGATTCTGAATTTTCGCCAGAGCCAACTTCAGCCAAGGACCTTCCTGACATAGAGATCTTGGTTCATAACTTTATACATGTTGTTGTTGAGGTCTGGGCGGGCAGGCGATCTGCTACACAGATTCAATCTACTTGCCACTATTCTGTTTTTGCTCAACTTCAAGGCAAAAGTGGCAAGTTTGATACTGTAGGCAGAGTGCGAAAAATCCATATTTCACAACCACTAGATGGAATCGTTGAAGCAACAATTACAGTCCGATACGCAGATAGATTACGTGTCGTTGCGATTAGGTTCGAAGGCTTAGATCATCGATGGTTGTGCACCACGTTAGAGATGATTTAATTTTATTGAGCTTCTCCATGGCATCGTTTA
>WLHC01000011.1 GCA_009702925.1 Actinomycetota bacterium | reverse complement strand
TAGGCTTCACCAGCATGGATAGTAAAATGGGCATCTTCTTTACGAAGATAATCAAAAGTATCTTTTTGATCACTCGGCGGAAAACCATCTTCAGGACCAGCGATATCAAAGCCAACAACCCCCCTGTCTCTGTATTTAACAACTAACTCAGCAACTTCTTGAGATCTATTATTTTGACGCATGCCACACAAGAGTGAACGGACAATAATTGTGAAACCTTCATTTTTTGCGTCCTTGGTTCCCAATTCAAATCCTTCAATAGTTGCTTCAACAACATCAGACATTGTTAGGCCTTTTTGTGTGAAAAGCTCAGGTGCGCCGCGAACTTCTGCATAGACAACGCCATCACGTGCAAGATCAAGTGCGCATTCGCGTGCAACTCGCACAATATCTTGACGCCTCTGCATAACAGCTATGGTGTGAGAAAAGGTTTCTAAATAACGAACGAGTGAACCTGAATCACAGGCTTCACGAAACCAAGTTGCAAGTTCATCGGCATCTTGAGTTGGTAGTTGGTCATAACCAATCTCCCTAGCAATATCAATGATTGTTTGTGGGCGCAGGCCACCATCTAAATGATCATGCAATAAAACTTTCGGGACAGCCTTAATCTGATCTTTGGTCGGAATGCTATTCATCGCCATTTACTAGTCCTCTTTTTCAATTCACCGCACGCTGTATATCTCAACCAACTTTAGAATCTAATAAATCTACTCGCTAACCTTAAACGATTCTCTCTATAACCAATGGCAATCTATCGATTCCACCTGATGGCATCTCACCGATTTCAACCGAATCTTGCAGAGATTCCACCGCTCGCGCAAAGGTGGCGCCAACGTCTGAATGGAGCGTATAGAGAGGCGAGCCTGCCTTCACCAATTCTCCTGGCTTGGCGTGAATCTCAATACCGGCACCGGCTTGAACTGTTTCACCTTGACGCGAGCGACCTGCTCCTAAGCGCCATGCTGCCATTCCAACTTTCATAGCATCCATAGAAAGTAAGGTCCCGTCTTTTTCTGCTCTGACAACCGTGTTTTCTTTCGCAACGGGCAATTGTGCATCCGGATCTCCACCTTGCGATGAAATCATTGCCCGCCAAACATCCATTGCTTTTCCATTTTTAAGCGCTGCAGCAGGATCTGCGTCTTTGATACCAACTAGATCTAACATCTCTCGTGCTAATAAAACTGTTAACTCAACAACATCTTCTGGCCCACCACCGGAAAGCACTTCGATTGATTCTCGGACTTCTAAGGCGTTGCCGGCAGTTAAACCAAGTGGAATATCCATCGCAGTAACTAATGCAACAGTGTTCACACCAGCTCGCTTACCTAAATCAACCATGACGCGTGCGAGTTCCTTGGCTTTTTCCGGATCCTCCATGAATGCACCTTTACCGGCTTTAACATCTAAAACTAATGCGCTCGTTCCCTCGGCAATTTTCTTACTCATTATCGAAGATGCAATCAGTGGAATTGAGGCAACTGTTGCTGTGACATCACGAAGTGCGTAGAGCTTTTTATCAGCAGGTGCTAATCCGGCACCTGCTGCACAGATTACAGCGCCGCAATCCTGCAAAGTTTTAAGCATCTCGGCGTTAGATAACGATGCTCTCCATCCTGGTATGGATTCCAATTTATCAAGCGTTCCCCCTGTATGACCAAGTCCACGACCAGAAAGTTGCGGAACTGCAGCTCCACATGCCGCCACTAATGGTGCAAGTGGCAAAGTTATTTTGTCTCCTACTCCACCCGTTGAATGTTTATCAACAGTTGGACGAGAGATCGCAGACCAATTCATTCGTTCGCCGCTATTGATCATTGCATCAGTCCAGCGAGAGATTTCTTGGCTTTGCATGCCATTTAGAAAAATTGCCATGAGGAGCGCGGACATCTGCTCATCTGCTACAGCGCCTCGTGTGTATGCATCGATTACCCAATCAATTTGGGCATCGGTTAAAACATGCTTATCTCGCTTTGCTGCAATAACTTCTGCAGCTGAAAAAGCTTCAATCATTTAGCGCTCGTTGCGATCTAAATCATCTGGGCCAAATGCCCAAGGAAGCATTACTGACATTTTTTGAGGTCCATCATCTGTCATGAGTAATGCATCAGGTCCACCGTGCTCATAAAGTAGCTGGCGACAACGACCACATGGAGCTAAGTAATCTCCTTGTCCATCTACGCAAACAATTGCGACAAGACGCCCGCCGCCAGATGAAATCAAATTAGAGACCAAACCACATTCAGCGCATAAACCAACACCATAACTGGCGTTTTCAACGTTGCAACCTTTTACGATTCGCCCATCGTTAACAAGGGCTGAAACTCCAACAGGAAACTTTGAGTATGGTGCATATGCTGTTTTCATTGCTGCGATCGCTTCTTTATGAAGTTGATCCCAATCTATTGCGCTCATCCCATTCCACCACGACGATAAGGAATTCCATCTGCTGCAGGCATGCGTAATCGCTGTGATGCAAGAGCCATAACCAAAAGTGTTGCAATGTATGGAGTCATTGTGACTAATTGTCCAGGCAATTCATCGACTGCAAAGTAGAACCAGAGTGAACCTGCGGCAAAGGCAAGACTCAAACCTGCAGAAAGGTTGTTTCCTTTTTTGAAGTTACGGAAAGCTACAAAAACCAATATCAGCGCAATAAGAATCAGCAAAGCGTGAATAGCTGTGGAATCTCGAAGTTGTAAAGCATCGGCAAAACCAAATAGACCTGCACCAGCTAATAGTCCACCAGGGCGATAGTTTCCAAATATTAGCGCTGCCAAACCAACGTAACCTCGGCCTGCAACTTGGTTTTCTTGGTAATTACTTGCTGCAACTATCGCTAAAAAGCCACCGCCAAGTCCGGCTAAACCACCAGAAATAACTACACCTGCGTACTTCATTGCATAAACATTGACGCCCAGAGATTCGGCAGCAATTGGTGCCTCGCCTGCACTTCGTAAACGAAGACCAAAAGCTGTCTTCCATAAAATGAAGTAAGCAAGTGGTACAAATGCGATTGCAACAATTGTTACATAAGAAAGATCGCCAGTTAAGCCTCGAAGAACTGATGAAACATCTGAGATAAAGAACCAGTTCTTTTCTGAAATCCACATTAATACATCGGGACTTTGCCAACCGAAGAAGCGTCCACCAGATAAAACGGGTAAACCATTAACGGGTATTGGGTCGATAGGTGGAGATTGCGATGCACCTGGCCAAGAACCACCCTTATATAAAAGAGTTGAAAGATAACGGACTAAGCCAGCTGCAATAATATTTATTGCAACACCAGAGACTACGTGATCCACCCCAAATGTTACGGTTGCAATTGCATGGACTAACGCTCCAACTGCTCCAAAGATAATTGCAGCTATTAATCCATACCATGGTCCATACTTTGCTCCAACAAATCCGCCAGCCCAAGCGCCCATGATCATCATGCCCTCAAGACCAATATTTACAACACCGGCGCGCTCAGAGAACAAACCACCTAGAGCTGCCAAAACGATTGGAACTGAGAGCAAAAGCGCTGCAGAGGCAGTACCGGTACTTGTTAAGTTTGATGCTCCGGTAATTACTCTGATTGATGCCAGTGCAAAAAGAAGAATCGTTGCATAACGTAAGGCTTTCATCGCTTTCATTTGGTAACCCCCGTTGTAGTTACTTGAGAAGCTACCTTTGCTAGCTCTTTGCTCTGCAGAGTTAGTTTGAATCTACGCACAACTTCATATGCGACAACTGCGCTAAGCAGAATCGATCCCTGCATAATCACATAAGTCTCAGGTGCGATGTCGATTAGCTCAAGTGATCTTGCGCTAACTTCTAAGAAACCAAAAAGAAGTGCACTAAATGCCATACCACCGGCAGAGTTACGCCCCAATAAAGCAACAGCAATTGCTGAAAATCCAATTCCTACTCTGAAGCCTAAGTTGTAGGAATGAGTTTGGCCCAAGACCTCTGGCAAACCTGCTAATCCTGCAATCGCGCCAGAGATAACCAGTGCAATAAAAGTCATTTTCTTGGAATTAACACCACTTACACGTGCTGCGATGGGATTACTCCCAGATGCTCGAAGTTCAAAACCAAATCGTGTTCGATTGACTACAAACCAAAATACAAAGCCAAGAGCAACGGCTACAAAAAACATTCCGTAGACCCCACCACCTGGTTGATCCTCTACTCCGAATCTGCGCAAAATTGGCATGAGATCAGGAACTTGGGCAGATGCAGGAAGTTGTTTTGTTTGTAAGTTATTTGAGCCCTCTTCAATAAGTGCAAAATGCTTGGACAATAAATAGGCAGAAAGACCCCCGGCCAAACTGTTGAGCATAATGGTGGAGATAACTTCGTTAACTCCACGCTTGACCTTCAAATAAGCAGCGATTGCCGCCCAGAGACCACCGAATGTCATTGCAATAATAAAGACAACTAGAACATGTAAAACTGGTGGCAAAACAAACATGGCACCGATGTAACAACTAAACAACGCACCAAGGCGCAGTTGTCCTTCTACTCCAATGTTAAACAATCCGGCCCGGAAGGTAACTGCGATAGCAATTGCAGCGATGTAATAAGGGGTTGCGGTATTTACGATCTCCATAAGTGAACCAGCACGAAATCCGTATTCCAACATTGCTGAGAAAGCATCTATTGGAGATTTTTTCGTCGCAATAACGGCAATACTGGAGATGAGTATCGAAAACAATGCAGCAAATACTGGAGCTGCAACTGCCAACCCTATTTTTGTGGTTGAAAAACGTGAATCTTTCATGAAGCACCCGTCATTGCAGAACCTAGCTGCTCCGGAGTAGTAGTGGCCGGGTTAAGTTCTGCGGTTATGGTTCCGCGCAACATAACCAATAGTCGATCAGACATTCCAATTAACTCTTCAAGATCTGCAGAAATTAGAACTATCGCCATTCCTTTTTCGCGCGCTTGGCGAAGTACGTCCCAGATCGCAGCTTGTGCTCCAACGTCAACACCACGGGTTGGATGTGATGCAAGGAGTAATGCAGGGGCCTTACTCATCTCTCGACCAACAATAAACTTTTGTTGGTTTCCACCAGAAAGTGCAGCTGCCAAAGTTTGTGGACCTGGGGCGCGCACATCAAATTCTTCCATGATGGTTTGAGTGCTAGCGATTGTTGCCTGTTTATCTAGAATAAATCCACGCATTACTGGTTTACCACGTTGGTGACCAAGAATTCGATTTTCCCATAATGGAGAATTCATCATCAATGCTTGTCTTTGACGATCTTCTGGAATTAATCCAATACCTAAATCATGACGGTCTGCAACACTCATGTGATCAACAGATTTACCACGGAAAGAAACTTGTCCGGTGTATTGGCGAAGACCCATGATCGCTTCTATGAGTTCGGCCTGCCCATTTCCTTCAACTCCCGCAATCCCTACTACTTCACCTGCATGTAGATCAAAAGAAATATGTGAGATTAAATCTCTACTTCCGGTTGCTGCAGGTACTGATACGTCGGATAAGTTAAGTACGATCTCTTCACGCTTGGTATGGCCTTGAGTGTTTGGTTGTGGAAGTTCGCTGCCAACCATTAGCTCTGCCAACTCTCGAGAGGTGACATCTTTAGATTTAACTTGGGCAACAGTTGCGCCCTGTCTGACTACGGTAACTTCATCTGCTACTCGCAAAACTTCATCTAACTTGTGTGAGATAAAAATAATTGCCATTCCTTGGGCGCGCAATCCTTCAAGTGCTTTAAAGAGATCATCAACTTCCTGAGGAACAAGTACGGCGGTTGGTTCATCAAAAATCAATATACGTGCACCGCGGAAAAGTACCTTTAATATCTCCACGCGCTGACGAGCACCAACACCGAGCTCTTCAACCAATAGGTCAGGATTGATTTCTAACCCATATTGATCTGCCATCTCAATCACTTTAGCTCGAGCAGATTTGAAATCGATCGTCACTCCATGCTTTGGCTCTGAACCTAAAATTATGTTTTCTAAGACCGTGAAATTATCTGCCAACATAAAATGCTGGTGGACCATTCCGATTCCAGCTGCGATTGCTTCATTTGGATTTTTAAAATCCACTGCCTGGCCATTTACTAGAATTTCTCCACTGTCAGGACTTTGCATTCCGTACAAAATTTTCATAACAGTTGATTTGCCCGCTCCGTTTTCACCGACAAGGGCGTGGACAGTCCCACTTTCAACTTTTAGAGAGACATCTTTGTTTGCGATCACACCAGGAAAACGCTTGGTGATGTGGCGTAGTTCAACCGCTACGGACACTTATCGACTCCCTAAATTAGATAAAAACATTTGGCCCAACAAGGAGATCTAACTCCATTGTCGGGCCAAATGCCACTTCTTATCTTTCTTTACTGCTTACTACTCAGTCCTTAAAAGCTTTTATGGCTTTGTTGGAACTGTGATAGCACCAGACTTGATATCGGCTGCTGCCTTATCGATCTGATCCTTGTACTTAGTCGCGTGGTCGCCAGAGTATGAAACTCCAACGCCATCAAGTTCTAGACTGTAAACGCGTCCATTGATACCTGCAGTAGCATCGATTACATCGTTAACAGATGTACCGTTAACTGCTGCTGCAATTACATCGTAAACTGCGCGGTCAACACGCTTTAGCATTGAAGTAAGCATGTTTGCCTGCTCTGCAGCTGAAGCTGTTAGGTACTGATCAGAGTCAACTCCGATTGTCCATACCTTTTTACCAGCTGTTCCTGCATCAATTGCTGCTGCAAAAGTACCTGCTCCAGAACCACCAGCTGCAGTGTAAATAACATCTGCACCCTTATCGATCATTCCTTTAGCAATAACCTTTGCTTTTGCAGGATCATTGAAGCCACTGAAATCTGGTGGCTCGGAGATGTACTTAACATCAACAGTTGCAGATGGCTTTGTTGCCTTAACTCCTGCAGCAAAACCAGCTTCAAATTTTTGTAGCAATGGAGTGCGAACTCCACCAATGTATCCAACTTTTCCTGACTTTGACTCTAGAGCCGCTGCAATACCAACTAGGTATGAACCTTGTTCTTCAGCAAAGATAAGTGAAGCAACGTTTGGAGCCGCTACTGATGAGTCATCAATAATTCCAAAGTTAATGTCTGGATAATCTGCTGATACTGCCTTGAGTGGTCCTGCATAGAGATATCCAACTGCGATGATTGGGTTGTAACCCGCTTCTGCCAATAGACGAAGCTTGTCTTCGCGCTCTGAATCTGAACCTGTTGTGACAGTTACTTCTTTGGCTTCAACACCAAATTCTGCTTTTGCCTCGTCCAAGCCAAGTGCTGCAGAGTCATTAAATGACTTGTCTCCACGACCGCCGATGTCATAGGCAAGACCTACTTTTACATCTCCACCTGCGTTATCAGATGATGAACTTGAACAGCCTGTCGTTACTAAAACTGCCGCAGCTAAAACAGCTACGAGTTTCGATGCTCTCTTCAATTTTCCTCCAAATGTTAAATTGGGCCTTCATTACATGCTTTTAAGGGCAAATAGAGAAGATTTGTGTAATCGGGAGCCTATTGCTTTCACCCTTAGTTTCTCAATAACCCGCCGTGTTCAATTTGATAGTTATGTAAACATTGGGAAAACTCTAAAGTTATGGTTGATACTAATTGAGCATTCAACAGGGATTTTTGAGGCTAATTCTCCCGGTGAAATCATCTGGTGGAAATATGTGAGTTTTCTTACTGGACCAGCCCTAAATTCTTATATGTCATGTCGAGGGTGCTAGCAGCAGTTTTCTGTGCTTTTTCTCCGCCTCGGTGCAGCAGAGTTAACAAATGCGCTTCATCCTTAAGGAGTTCTAGAGCATGATCTCTTATGGGACGTAGGTACTCAACAACAACTTCTGCTACTTCGGCTTTAAAGTCGCCATAGCCTTTACCAGCAAACTCATTTTCAATCTCTGTAATTGAACGCCCTGATAACGATGAATGTATTGTCAGTAAGTTGCTAATTCCAGGCTTTTCTTTTTCATCGAAAATAACTTCCCGACCAGCATCTGTTGCCGCACTCTTGATCTTTTTTATGTTTACTTCAGGAGCATCCATAATCTCTAATACACCCGTATTTGATTCTGAGGACTTACTCATCTTGGACGTTGGATCTTGCAGATCATAAATCTTTGCGCCAGCCTTTAAAATTCTTCCTTCTGGAACTCTAAAAGTTTCGCCAAATTTGGTATTGAATCGAGTAGCTAAATCTCGAGTGAGTTCTATGTGTTGGCGTTGATCTTCTCCCACTGGGACAAAGTGTGCCTGGTATAAAAGAATGTCAGCTGCTTGCAACATTGGATATGTAAAGAGTCCAACGCGGGCAGAGTCTGCACCGGCTTTAGAGGATTTATCTTTAAATTGAACCATCCGGCTTGCTTCGCCAAAACCAGCAATACATTCCATTACCCAGCCCAGCTGATTATGTTGAGGAACGTGTGACTGAACAAAAAGCGTGGACTTTTCAGGAGAGATTCCAATAGCTATTAACTGCGCAGCAGAGGCCAGAGTTCGCTCGCGCAACAATTTGGGTTCGATCTCACCAGTTAGGGCATGCAGATCAACTATGCAGTAAAAAGCATCATGTCCCTCTTGTAGCTCTACCCACTGCTTGAGAGCGCCGAGATAATTGCCAAGATGAAATGAGTTGCTCGTAGGTTGAATACCTGAAAGAACTCTTTTACTGGTCATAGCTCTAATTCTTTCACACAGAAGTGTTGGGAGTGATCAACAACTGACCCGCGCGCTTGCCTTCCATAGTCAAAACTTTGATTTTGATGCCATTAACACTGACAACATCATTTTCATGTGGAATTCTGCCCAAGAAATGCATGACAAATCCACTTGCAGTTTCATATGGACCCTCAGGGATTTCAAGTCGTGTCTGTTCGATTAAATCCTCTATTGAAATAAGTCCATCTACCTCAAAATCACCAGCGTGATCTTCAATGGCACCTTCTTGGGGATGGTCATCATATTCATCACGAATGTCACCGATCAAAACCTCTACAAGATCTTCTAAAGTCACAATTCCATCAGTGCCGCCGTATTCATCCAAAACAATTGCTAGATGTTGACCCTGAGTACGCATTTCAGAAAGAGCAGGCAAAATACCTTTCGTTCCAGGTAAGTACATAATGTTTCGAACGAGTTCAACAATTTTTGTGCCTTTAGTTGCAAGGGAAGTGTCCAAAAGATCGCGAACGTGAATAAAGCCAACGACTTCATCAGATGATCCACGCACAACGGGATAACGTGAATGTGCTTTATCGACAGCCAACTCAATAGCTTTTCCGACAGTAAGAGAGGCGTCCATGAAATCAACTTCAGTACGAGGAACCATAACCTCATGAACAGCGCGCTCTGATGCATTAAAGACTTCTTCAACGATGTCGCGCTCTTCGGCAGTCAATGCAGCATGGCCTGTTACAAGATCTAGTAACTCTTCTTCTGACATTTGCGTTCTTGCCTCTTTCGGATCAATTCCAAATGCCCGAACAACAAAATCTGTGGACTTTGAAAGTAACCAAATAATTGGACGAAAAACTCGGGCAACAATGTCGATGATTCCCGCGGTACTCATCGCAATCTCTTCAGCTTTAAAATACGCAATCCGCTTTGGAACTAGCTCGCCAAATACAAGTGAGAAATATGCAATCACAAGAGTTATACCGATAAGTGAGAGAGTTGTGCTCCAGCCATTGGAGATTCCCAACGACTCCAACCAAGGGATCACATAGTTGCCTAATTGATCTGCACCTAAAGCTGCAGAAAGGAATCCGCTGACAGTCACACCGATCTGAACGGCAGCTAATAATCGGTTGGGGTGTTGGGCAAGGGCAGCAACGCGAGCGCCACGCTTTCCGCGAGTAGCAACTTGTTTGATCTGACTATCACGAAGAGAGATAAGAGCTATCTCGGCAGCAACAAAAAACGATGCAATGAGAATAAGTCCGGCAATAATGCCAAGGTCAAACAGAAGTGAAGTAAACGATTCAGGCTCCATTATGTGCCAAGTATACGATCAAACTGTCTTGCTAGGGAGTGATTTTATCCCTAGCCCATAGCCACTTTGAGGTTGGCATCAATTGAATTCAAGAATTCCTGCGTAGTTTGATACGGCGCATCCTTAGAGATCAAGAGAGCAAGATCCTTTGTCATTTTTCCCTGCTCTACAGTTTCAATGCAAACACGTTCCAGAGTTGAACAGAATTTCGCCAGCTCTGAGTTGTTGTCAAGTAGTGCTCGGTGAGCCAAGCCTTGAGTCCAAGCAAAGATTGAAGCTATGGGATTTGTTGAAGTTGCCTTACCTGCTTGGTGATCACGGTAATGGCGCGTGACAGTTCCGTGCGCTGCCTCTGATTCACAAATCTTTCCATCTGGTGTCATTAAGACGGATGTCATTAAACCAAGTGAGCCATAACCTTGTGCGACAGTGTCGGATTGAACATCTCCGTCATAGTTCTTACAGGCCCAAACATAACCACCCTCCATACGAAGTGACATCGCGACCATGTCATCGATGAGACGGTGCTCATACCAAATACCGGCTGCATCAAATTTTGCTTTGAATTCAGCTTTGAAAATCTCTTCAAATATATCTTTGAAGCGTCCATCATAGGCTTTAAGAATTGTGTTCTTCGTTGAAAGATAAACCGGAAACTTTCGAAGTAAACCGTAGTTAAGTGATGCTCGAGCGAAGTCTCTAATTGAATCATCAAGGTTATACATAGCCATTGCTACACCTGAAGACTCAAAGTTAAATACCTCGTGAGTAATTGGCGCAGATCCATCTTCTGGCACAAATGAAATCGTTAATTTTCCTGGACCAGGGACTTTAAAATCAGTTGCACGGTATTGATCTCCAAATGCATGACGACCAATAACGATTGGTTTAGACCAGTGTGGTACTAACCGTGGAACGTTGCTGATAATGATTGGTTCACGGAATATAACTCCGCCAAGGATGTTTCGAATAGTTCCATTCGGTGACTTCCACATCTTTTTTAGACCAAACTCTTCAACGCGAGCTTCATCAGGGGTAATAGTTGCGCACTTGATTCCAACGCCATGCTTTTGGATTGCATAGGCAGAGTCAATCGTTACCTGATCATCTGTTGCATCTCTGTTTTCCATGCCTAAGTCGTAATACTCAAGATTTACATCCAAGTAAGGCAATATGAGTGAATCTTTAATGAACTGCCAGATGATTCGTGTCATCTCGTCGCCATCTAATTCAACAACGGTGCCTGTAACTTTAATCTTGGACATGTTTTCTCCTTAGTATTCTTTTGGGCTAATAAAACTAGTTTCCTGTGTTAATTGATGTATCTGTCTTACCTGATCTTAAAGTGTTTGCACATCGGCTTGTTTTGCACGAACAGCTTCTGCTGCTTGCTTTAATGCAGCAACTTCAGACTCAGTAAGTGATCCCTCAACAATTTTTACAACACCTGTACGACCAATTTGTGCTTCAACACCAAGATAAACTCCGGAGATTCCATATTCACCATCAACCCAAGCACATACTGGCATTACTGCACCTGAATCCTCAATTACCGCTTTTGCCATACGTGCTGCTGCAGCAGATGGTGCGTAATAAGCAGAACCAGTCTTTAGTAGGGCAACAACTTCGGCTCCACCATTGCGTGTGCGATCGACCAGCTCTGCAATCTCACTTTCGGAAAGAAGTTCTGCAAGTGATTTGCCGTTAACTGTGCAACGGCTTGGTACCGGAACCATTGTGTCGCCGTGAGAACCCAAAGTTAAAGTCTTAACTGCTCCAACTTTAACTCCAAGTTTTTCTGCTACAAAATTTGTGAAGCGTGCCGTATCCAACATTCCGGCTTGACCCATTACGCGATTCTTTGGAAACTTTGTTGCAATTTGAGCAAGCGCGGTCATTTCATCAAGGGGATTTGAAACAACAATGATGACGGCCTTTGGCGAGTGCTTTGCAATATTCTCGGCTACACCGCGCACAATTCCAGCATTTACTCCAATTAAATCCATGCGACTCATGCCTGGTTTACGGGGAAGACCTGCAGTAATTACTACAACATCTGAGTTTGACGTTGCTTCATATCCAGCACCTTCAGGTGTAGTAGTTGTTCCAATTATTTTGGTTTCAAATCCTTCTATAGAGCGGGATTGATTCATATCTAAAGCCAAACCTTCTGACTTGCCTTCGAGAATATCTGTCAAAACAACGGTATCGAATATGTCGTACTCGGCTAAACGAAGAGCTGTTGTTGAACCATAAAATCCTGCACCAACTACTGTGACTTTCCCACCCATTGTGGCCCCGTTCATGTGAATCTGCGAATAGGTGAACTCTACCGCCCGCGAGGAAGTGCAATTGCCAACACAAATAGGGCTATTGCGATTGCAAGCGGAATATAAAACTCAAGAGTTCGAAATTTTCGGGATTTAAGTGCGATACCCGCTGTCCCGATCGCGATAAAAAGTGATCCGCCTCGCACAATCCCAAAGGTTCCTAGTCCAACGCCAAAAATAACTGCGCCGTAACTGAGTATCGAAAGTAGGCGCTCATTTAGCAGCATGCATCAACCACATTTTTCAAGAGCATTGCACGCGTCATCGGCCCAACACCACCAGGCATAGGTGCATAGAAAGAGGATTTTGCCAATGTGCTTGGATCAATATCGCCAACTAAACCAGATTGTTCTCGTGAAATTCCAACATCAATAACAACTGCTCCATCTTTAATCATGTCAGCTTTTAGAAAATGTGCCTGACCAATTGCGGCAATTACAATGTCTGCTGATTGAGTGTGCGCCTTTAAATCTTTAGTACCCGTATGAGTAAGAGTTACCGTCGCATTTTCTTTTTTGCGAGTAAGTAAGAGTCCTAGTGGGCGACCAACAGTTATACCTCGGCCAATAACTGTAATGTTTGCACCTTGCGTTGGAACTAAATAGTGATTAAGAAGTTCAACAATTGCTCTTGGGGTGCAAGGGATTGGTCCATCAAAGCCTGCTACTAAACGACCTAAATTAAGTGGGTGTAATCCGTCAGCATCCTTTTTTGGATCGATAGCTTCCAATATTTTTTGCGTATTAATTGCTGCTGGTAATGGAAGCTGAACGATGAATCCAGTGCACTCTTTTGAATTGTTCAAATCTGATATCGCCGCAAGAACATCTTTTTCACTGGCACTTGCCGGTAGATCAACTCGTATGGAATTAATCCCAACATCCTGACAGTCGCGATGCTTTCCTGAAACATAAGAGAGCGAGCCGGGATCTTCGCCTACTAAAATTGTAGCCAGCCCAGGATTAATACCTTCTGACTTTAATTTCAATACTCGCTGAGAGAGATCCTCTTTGATAGTGGCAGCTAATGCTTTGCCATCCAAAATCTGTGCGCTCATGGCACTATCGTATCGACTCAACCGTGTAGGAATTATCGAACATGTCTTAAGTACGTGGCTATCCCACAGGTTTTTATGTGCGCTTAATGATCCGAGGAAGATATATAGCTAAAAGTGCGCCAAATCCCATTTGAACTGTGATGGCCAAGGTGAACTTCCACGTAGAGGTACCAACTGCCGACATTGCCTCTGTGATCAGTGCGCCACTTGCCGAATAGCCAAGAAAGGCAGCAAGTAGCGTTGCAACAATCAAACTCTGCGTTAACACTTTTTGGTTTAGATCAACTGTCCAGGTCACGAGCAAAACTCCTGCAAACATGATTACAGCTATTCCAAGAAGTGAAATCAAGGACTCATCTCTAGGTAGGGCGCCCAAAATCGGCATCGCTGGAATTTTATCTAGGTCAAAAGAAAGCGGGGACACCATCGTTTGTGATCCGACAGCAAAACCAACTCCAGAAAAATACGCCAGAGTAGCCACTATTGCATTTGGGAGATAAAGAATATTCAACAAAAGCAGCAAGATTCCACCAAAGATTCCGGGTTGGAGTACGACGGTTAAATTCTTTACAAGCCCTAAGTTCATGAAAAGTGCAATACCAAGTGTGATGGCACTTATTCCAAGTAGTAACGCTATAACACGTGATCCGAAGAGAAACCCTTGGCCCAAGGATGTGCGACGAGCAACTGTTGCACAAGTGATCAGTGTGAATGGAAATACATAAACTAATGCAAAATACCACACCGGTATCACTTCATCTGTTTTTGAAAGAATAGATGCTAATAAAGCAAAACCAGCATAGAGAATTGAGAAAATTATGCGAGCAGGAACTACCAATGAAGTGTCACCATCAAGGCGATCAACTGTTCGGGAGATTCCATTTCTAATGGCAAGTACTGGGAAAACTAATGCGCCAAGAGGTAAGTAAGAAAGATGTCCCGCCAAAGCAGATGTTCCTAAAGATAAATCAAAAGGTATTTGATGAGCACCAATCCAAATCCAAATTGCTGCTCGAAGCGGATCACCCGTGTTTCCAGTTGCACTTCCTGCGGTTGACCAAGCAATCAGTGCGACAAAAGATGTTGGAAGTAATAGCCAAGCAATACTGCGCAGAACTTGGGGTAATGCTGCTCCAAGTACGCGCATCACCATAGCTATCGACCCATTATTGCCCGCAACAACCGGGCTGTTTCACTTGGCGTCTGTCCAACTTTTACACCTGCTGCCTCTAGTGCATCTTTTTTACCTTGAGCAGTTCCAGATGAGCCAGAAACAATTGCTCCAGCATGCCCCATAGTTTTTCCTTCAGGTGCGGTAAAGCCTGCGATATACCCAACCACTGGTTTTGTGACATATTCAGAAATAAATGCAGCTGCACGTTCTTCGGCATCTCCACCAATCTCACCAATCATCACTATTGCTTTCGTATCGGGATCATCTTGAAATGCACGCAAGCAATCGATATGCGTTGTTCCAATTACAGGATCGCCACCAATACCAACTGCAGTACTAAATCCGATATCTCGAAGTTCATACATCATTTGATAGGTCAAAGTGCCAGATTTGGAAACAAGACCAATAGGACCAGCACCCGTGATGTCTGCAGGAATAATTCCAACATTTGATTTGCCTGGACTAATTAATCCAGGACAGTTTGGGCCAATAATCTGCGTGGATCCAACGCTTTGTGCATATGTGTAGAAACTTGCTGAGTCATGCACCGGAATTCCTTCAGTTATGACTACAACTAAAGGCATCTTTGCATTGATTGCATCAATTACTGCAGCCTTTGCAAATTTTGGTGGGACAAAAATTACAGAAACATTTGCATGTGTTGCTGACATGGCTTCTGCAACTGTATTAAAAATAGGAAGTTGGCGTCCTTCAATTTCTACAACCTGGCCACCTTTGCCTGGAGTTACTCCACCAACAATATTGGTGCCTGAAATCAACATTCGTCTGGTGTGCTTTGTTCCTTCAGAACCAGTCATGCCTTGAACAATTACTTTGCTGGATTCGTTGATAAAGATAGTCATTACTTTGCCGCCAATTCTGCAGCACGATTTGCTGCACCATCCATAGTGTCGGCCTGTTCTACGAGGGGGTGCGCCGCTGCCTTAAGGATTGCGCGACCTTCTAAAACGCTGTTGCCATCAAGGCGCACAACAATAGGTTTAGTAGCTTTTGGACCTAGTAATTCAAGTGCTTGAACAATTCCATTTGCAACTGAATCGCAGGCTGTGATTCCACCAAAAACATTAACGAAGACGCTTTTCACATCTTTGTCACCGAGAATAATTGAAAGTCCATCGGCCATAACTTGCGCAGATGCACCACCACCGATGTCCAAGAAGTTAGCAGGACGCACACCACCATGCTTTTCACCGGCATATGCGACAACATCTAAAGTGCTCATAACTAAACCAGCACCATTACCGATAATTCCTACTTCGCCTTCTAATTTGACGTAGTTAAGGCCCTTTTCTTTTGCAGCCGCCTCGAGTGGATTCTCTCCTGCCTCATCGACTAAACCTTGGTGATCTGGTTGGCGGAAATCAGCGTTCTCATCCAAAGTTACTTTGCCATCTAGTGCGACTATTTTGCCGTCCGATGTTTTTACTAATGGATTTACTTCAACAAGTGTTGCATCCTCGCTTTGGAAAACTTCCCAAAGCTTTAGAAGAACCTCTGCAACTTGATCTGCAACATCTGCTGGAAACTTTGCAGCTGCAACTATCTCTTTTGCTTTTGTCAGAGAAATTCCGTCAACAGCCGATACTGGAATTTTTGCTAATTTTTCAGGTGCAGTATGTGCGACCTCTTCAATATCCATTCCACCTGAAACAGATGCCATGACGAGGAATGTTCTATTTGAACGATCTAAAAGAATTGCTAAGTAATACTCAGCTTCAATTGGTGCGGCCGCTGCAATCATTACAGTACGAACTGTGTGACCCTTGATATCCATTCCAAGTATTGCATCGGCTTTTTCACGCGCATCCTTTGGATTTTCCGCAAGCTTTACTCCACCGGCTTTACCGCGTCCCCCAACTTTTACTTGGGCCTTTACAACAACTTTCCCACCGATTGCTTCCGCAGCTTTTTCTGCTTCTTCAGCAGTTGTTGCAATCGCTGCGGCGAGAACTGGCACGCCATGCTTTTCAAAAATATCGCGCGCTTGGTATTCAAAAAGATCCACTAAATCTTCCAATCAGTTGAAATGGGCCAATCAGTTGGTGCGGGCTAATCCTAGAGCTTCTCAACGGGTGCATAACGCAGAAGTAAACGCTTCTCTCCGTATTGACCGAAATTTATTGTCGCTTCTGCTTTCTCACCTGCTCCTGCAACTGCGACAACCGTACCTAATCCAAATGTGTCATGTGACACACGCTCACCTACAGCCAACTCCATCGCCATACTCTTCTTACCTGTCGCCCTAGGTGGAGGCGCAGTTGTAGTTCGAGATTTTTTTGTCATTGACGAAATCAATGAATCCGATGATTGATTACGCCACGTAATTATATCTTCTGGAATTTCCTCCAGAAACCTAGATGGTGGATTGTAATTTGGGGCTCCCCATGTTGATCGATATTCCGCTCTTGAAATATAAAGTCTTTCGCGCGCACGAGTTAACCCAACATATGCCAAACGACGTTCTTCTTCGATCTCATCTTTATCATCAAATGTTCGAGAGTGAGGAAAAATTCCATCTTCCATTCCAGTAAGAAAGACTGTTGGAAACTCCAACCCTTTTGCTGTGTGAAGAGTCATCATTGTTACAACTCCACCATGGTCTTCACCTTCTGGAATCTCATCTGCATCAGCTACGAGTGAGACTTTCTCTAAAAATCCGGCAAGTGAGATCTCCTCGTCTTCACCTAATTCTTCAAATGAGCGCTCTTCATACTCCATTGAAACAGCAACAAGTTCCTTCAAGTTTTCTACACGGACCTCATCTTGAGGATCAGTGCTGTCTGCTAACTCCTTTAATAAGCCTGACTGTTCAAGCGCCGCCTCTACAATTACTGAAGGTTTAATTTTTGCCTCTACCAAAACAATTAACGCTGAAATCATTGATGTGAACTCACCTATTGCTTGAGCTGCTCGGGCTGGTACTGATGTAATTTCATTACACCTTAATAATCCTTGCCAGAATGAGATTCCACAACTATTTGCAAATTGATCTACATAATCCAATGATGTATCACCAATTCCACGCTTTGGCATATTTATGATTCTGCGAAGTGATATTTCATCTTCGCAGTTTGCAAGCACTCGAAGGTAGGCCAGCAAGTCTTTGACTTCTCGCCGTTCGTAGAATCGAAGTCCGCCAACGACTTTATATGGCAGTGCTGCTCGCATGAAAACTTCTTCGAAGACACGTGATTGGGCGTTCGTACGGTAAAAAATTGCAGTTTCACCTGGGGTCGAAACACCAGTATTTTGTAGTGATCTAATCTCATCGGCAATAAAATTTGCTTCATCATGTTCACTTTCTGCAACATATCCAGTAAGTGGAGCACCAGAGCCAGCATCTGACCAGAGATTTTTCTCTTTACGGCTTTCATTCTTAGTTATCACTGCATTTGCAGCATTTAGAATGTTTTGAGTGGATCGATAATTCTGCTCCAGCAGTACTGTCTTTGCATTTGGATAGTCCATTTCAAACTGCAAAATATTGCGAATGGTTGCGCCGCGAAATCCATAAATCGATTGGTCTGCATCTCCAACAACACATAGTTCTGCAGGCGGGGTTGCCTCCAACTCTGTGCCGACAAGTTCTTTAACCAAAACGTATTGAGCGTGATTTGTATCCTGATACTCATCTACCAACACATGTCGAAATCGAGATCTAAACCTAGCTTTTGCCTCCGGAAATCTCTGAAGAACTTCTACCGTTTTTAGAATGAGATCATCAAAATCCATGGCGTTTGCTCTCACCAATCGCCCTTGATAGATGGTGTAGACATCAGCAACGATCTGCTCAAATTGACTAGAGGCGGCATTTAAATAATCCTGGGGAGATAAAAGTTCATTTTTTGCATTTGAAATTATGGATTGGAATTGTCGGGCTGGGTAACGCTTGGGGTCAAGGTTCAACTCTTTTGCAACAATAGTAATGAGCCGCTGAGAATCAGCCGAGTCATAAATGCTAAAGGTGTTGCTATACCCAAGTCGAGTAGCTTCTTGACGCAAGATTCGCACACATGCTGAGTGAAAAGTTGAGACCCACATAGATTTTGCAACAGAGCCAACTAGTTCGCCAACTCTTTCTTTCATCTCACCAGCGGCCTTATTCGTAAAAGTAATTGCCAAAATCTCATATGGTGCAACGTTTCTTCGCGCCATTAGATATGCAATTCGACGCGTTAACACTCGTGTTTTTCCAGAGCCAGCGCCTGCGACAACTAATAGTGGTCCACCAGCATGTGTAACCGCCGCGCTTTGTTGAGGGTTGAGACCCTCAAGCAACGGATCGATTTCATTCATGGGAGGCATTCTATTAGGGTTCAACTATGGAACCGATCGCCGATAGTGAAATTGAGCGCGTCTTAGTTGTTAGTGCTCATCCAGACGATTCAGATTTTGGTGCATCAGGAACGATTGCTCAATGGGTTAAAATAGGTATTGAAGTCTCTTATGTTTTTTGTACAAATGGTGATCAAGGCGGCGAAGACTCTGGATTTACGAAAGAAGAAATGCCGGCTATACGTCAGCGTGAGCAACGTGTAGCAGGATCAGAAATTGGCGTTACAGATATTACTTTTTTAAATTATGTAGATGGACACTTGCAAGCAACTATCGAACTTCGCAAAGATATTGTTCGACAGATTCGACGAACCAGACCTGATCGCATTGTCTGTCAAAGCCCAGAACGCAACTGGGATCGCATAGGTGCTAGCCACCCTGATCACTTAGCAGCGGGTGAAGCAACAGTGCAGGCTGTATATCCAGATGCGCGAAATCCATTTGCATTTACCGATTTGCTAGAAAAAGAAAACCTCGCCCCATGGCGAGTCAGAGAAATCTGGCTTATGGGCTTTGCAAATCCAGATCACTGGGTAGATATCACCGATACATTTGAATTAAAGCTTGCAGCTCTTCACGCACATGTTTCACAAACTGCACAAAATAAAGAGTTAGAGACGATGTTGAGGGATTGGGGCCAGCGCAATGCTGGATTTGGTGGGCTTCCTGATGGTCGCTTAGCGGAGGCCTTTAGAATTATTCATACAGACTAATTTTTTTAGAGGAATTTGAGTTAATCACTTGAATAAATATTTTTTAGTTTGATACAACAACTTTTTCAATAGAGATCATTTGGCTAGGCGCTCCCTCTAACCCACCGCCTTGTACACCCATTTTTGCAATCGCCTTAACAATTTCTAGACCCTCGGTAATTGTTCCCCAGATTGTGTAGTTCGCTTTGATTAAAGTTGTGTCAGAATATACAAGAAAAAATTGGCTTCCATTTGTTCCCGGCCCTTTATTCCACATGGCTACTGTTCCTTCTGGATAATTCCCCTTTGCGCCAATAGGAAGATTTTCGTCTTGGAATACAAACTTTGGTCCACCCTTACCAGTGGCGGTTGGATCTCCGCACTGTAAAACGTATGCCCCGCGGTTGATTAATCGATGACAAATTGATTCATCAAAAAAACCATTTCTTGCAAGCTTGGCCATGTGTGCAACTGTTACTGGAGCTTTGCTCCCTAAAGTCGTAATCTGAATATCGCCACAGTTGGTTTCTAACGTTATCGTTTTTGGAAGGCGTTTCGGATTTACTTCTGCTGGCTCTACTTCTATTGGGGAATGGGCTATTGCTTTTGTTGGCTTACATTTAATCTCTTGAGACTTTGAATTCTTGGTTGATTTAGATTTACTTGCTGCATCAGCTGGATTGACAGAAATTACTAGCATCACTAAAACGATAAATGCAGCTAAGACTCTAGCTACATTTACTTCGCTGCGAAAGCTCTTTTGTATCTGCCCAAACATGGGGCCAGCATAATTTAAAACCCTGTGAAAACCCTTAATTTATTCCCCTTCAATGGTGCCAGGTGGCTTACTGGTGACATCTAAAACCACGCGATTTACATCTGAGACTTCGTTGGTGATTCGAGTAGAAATTTTCTCTAGTACCTCATAAGGCAATCGGGACCAATCGGCCGTCATGGCATCTTCGGAAGAAACAGGCCTCAAAACTATTGGATGACCATATGTTCGGCCATCTCCTTGAACTCCTACCGAACGTACATCTGCAAGCAAAACTACTGGGCACTGCCAAATAGCTCTGTCTAATTCAGCAAATTTTAACTCTTCTCGAACGATTGCATCTGCATGGCGCAATAGAGCTAATCGTTCCTTAGTTACTTCTCCAACAATTCTAATTGCCAAACCGGGACCAGGAAATGGTTGCCTCCATACGATTTCTTCAGGAAGTCCTAACTCAATTCCCACTTGTCGAACCTCATCTTTGAACAATGAACGCAATGGCTCTACTAATTTAAACTTTAGATCATCCGGAAGACCGCCAACATTATGGTGGGATTTAATATTTGCTGTTCCTGTTCCACCACCAGATTCCACTACATCTGGATACAAAGTCCCTTGCACTAGAAATTCGACATCTCCCCCGGCTGCAATATCACGAGCCGCCGATTCAAAAGTTCGAATGAATTCACGGCCTATAATCTTTCGTTTTTCCTCTGGATCGGTAACTCCCTTGAGCGCAATTAGAAACTGCTGTCTTGCATCGATTGTCACAAGTTTTATTCCAGTGCTTGCTACAAAATCACGTTCAACTTGTTCGGCCTCTCCTTTGCGAAGTAGACCATGATCCACAAATACACATGTCAGTTGATCTCCGACGGCGCGTTGAACTATTGCTGCAGCGACCGCAGAATCAACCCCACCTGATAATCCACAAATCACATGTTTAGTTCCAATAACTCTTTTCGCTTCTGCAATCTCAGTTTCTGCGATATTTTTAGTTGTCCAAGTCGCTTCACACTTGGCAACACTAAGTAACCAGTTTTCTAAGATTTTTTGACCATGTTCAGTATGTAATACCTCTGGGTGAAACTGAACCCCGGCTAACATGCCAGTGGAGTTTTCAAATGCGGCTATGGGTGTGACATCAGTTGAAGCAGTAACAACAAAGCCTTCTGGGGATTGAGTAACTGCATCACCATGTGACATCCATGTTTTCTGTTGTGGACTTAGTCCAGCAAAAACTTGAGATTCTGGGATAACAGTTGTTTGGGTCCGCCCAAACTCTGATTTACCGGTTCGACTAACTACGCCTCCAAGAGTTGCCGCCATCACTTGAAATCCATAACAAATTCCAAAAATTGGCACTCCAAGCGAGAAAATTTCTTTGTCAATGGTTGGAGCATTCTCCGCATACACACTTGATGGGCCACCAGATAAAATAATCGCGCTTGGATTTTTTGCCTTAACTTCTGCAGCCTTAATAGTTGATGGAACAATTTCAGAAAAGACTTTCACTTCTCTAACTCGTCGTGCAATTAACTGGGCATACTGTGCGCCAAAATCAACAACCAGTACGCCACCGCTCTTAGCCACGATTAATCAGTACCTCTACCCGTTGGAACTCTTTTACATCAGAGTATCCACACGTTGCCATTGCTCGACGAAGTGCTCCAAATAAATTCATTGATCCATCTGAAGTATGTGATGGGCCAAGTAAAATCTCTTCAATAGTTCCGACAGTTCCGACAGAAACTCTTTCGCCACGTGGCAGTACTTGGTGGTGAGCCTCTGAACCCCAGTGCCAACCAAGTCCTGGCGATTCAACAGCTTTTGCAAGTGGTGAACCCATCATTACGGCATCTGCTCCACATGCAATTGCTTTAGCTATATCACCGCTTCTGCCAACTGCTCCATCTGCAATGACGTGAACATATCGCCCGCCTGATTCATCCAAATATTCACGGCGAGCAGATGCAACTTCGGCAACGGCTGAAGCCATTGGAACTTCAATACCCAATACTTTTCGAGTTGTATGTGCAGCACCGCCACCAAAGCCAACTAAAACACCAGCAGCACCTGCTCGCATGAGGTGAAGTGCAGCTGTAGCAGTAGCAACTCCACCAACAATTACAGGCACATCTAGTTCATAAATAAATTTCTTTAAATTCAAGGCTTCGTTTTGATCTGCAACGTGTTCTGCAGAAACTGTTGTTCCACGAATTACGAAGATATCCACGCCAGCTGCGATCACTGCTTTGTGTAGTTCAGCAGTTCTTGCCGGCGAGAGAGAAGCAGCAACTGTTACACCAGAATCACGAATCTGTTGAATACGCTCTTTGATTAACTCTGGGCGAATTGGCGCTGTGTAAATCTCCTGCATACGCTTTGTTGCATTTTTATCTGGCATTGATGCAATTTCCCCAAGTGGTATCCGTGGATCCTCATAACGAGTCCATAGCCCTTCAAGATTTAGAACTGCAAGGCCGCCTAACTTTCCTATTGCTATTGCAGTATCTGGTGAAACTACTGAATCCATTGGCGCTGCCAACATTGGAAGATCAAATTTATACGCGTCAATTTGCCAGGCTGTTGAGACATTTTCTGGGTCACGAGTTCTACGGCTTGGCACAATAGCAATGTCATCAAATGAATATGCTGTGCGAGCGCGCTTTCCGGGTGCTATTTCAATATGGGTCATTAACGGCCTTTCACTTGATAATTAGGCGCATCTGAAACATGTGCCACATCGTGCGGGTGACTTTCTTGCAAACCTGCTGCTGTAATCTGAATAAGGCGGCCTTCTCGTCGAAGTGTTTCGATATCAGGTGCACCGGCATATCCCATTCCAGAGCGAAGCCCACCGACTAGTTGGTGAACTACTTCTGCTACTTTGCCGCGAAATTCAACTTTACCTTCGATTCCTTCTGGAACCAACTTATCTTCTGACAAAACATCATCTTGTAAGTAGCGATCCTTTGAATATGACTTTTGATCTCCACGAGATTGCATCGCACCGAGGGAACCCATACCGCGATATGCCTTGTACTTAACCCCGTTAATCTCAATTAATTCACCAGGTGCCTCTTCGCATCCTGCAAGGAGAGAACCAAGCATGACTGAGTTAGCACCGGCCACGATCGCTTTAACTATGTCGCCAGAGTATGCAAGGCCACCATCTGCAATTAATGGAATGCCAGCTTTGTTACATGCTTTAGATGCTTCAAGAATTGCAGTGATCTGTGGAACGCCCACACCTGCAACGATTCGAGTTGTGCAGATAGAGCCTGGACCCACACCAACTTTTACCGCGTCCACCCCAGCATTAATCAGCGCTTGTGCTCCTGCTCGTGTTGCAACATTTCCACCAATAATCTCAGTTGTTGGTGAGAATTTTTTAATGCGTGCAATTGAATCTAATACTGCGCGGTGATGTCCATGTGCCGTATCAACAACAACTACATCTACGCCTGCCTCAATTAACGCTTGAGCTCTTGCAAAACCGTCATCTCCAACACCTACGGCAGCCCCTGCTAGGCCCACACCTTTTACTAACTTCAGATGCGTTACTTGATCTTGAATCGGCAGATTACGGTGGATTATTCCTATTCCACCAGCTTTGGCCATTGCAATGGCCATCTGTGATTCTGTGACCGTATCCATTGCAGAAGAAACAAGGGGAACTGCAATAGAGATATTGCGAGTTAATTTTGTAGTTGTGCTGACCTCAGATGGAATAACTTCGGATGCATCTGGAAGAAGTAAAACGTCGTCGTAGGTAAGACCGAGCATCGCGACTTTATCGCTATCGCTCATATCGACCTCCGCTCCCCATAAAATTCTCGTAAGGCTGAAGTCTATCGGGGCTTTAAAGTCCTACGGCACGCTCGATTTCAGCACATGCATGGGTTAAATCCTGTGCGTGAACAACATTTCGGAGATCGCACTCACTCCATCCTGGTCCACCTAGGACAAGTCTTGGGGCGGGCCTAACAGCCGGTATATCTTTAAAGAATTTTTCGGCTCCATTTTCCTGAAGCTGCGCCCACAAAAAAATAGCAGGGGGAGCTGAGCGCTTCACCATTGTTGAAATGGCCTCTAATGGGGTTCGTGGACCGAGGAAAAAGCATTCAATATTTTTCTCTGCAAGAGCTGCAGCCAGAGCGTGAATTGCAAGTGAATGTAATTCTTCACCAACTGAGGCCAATAAAACTGGTTGTGAATTGACCGGACTCTTAATAAAGTTAATGCCTTCACTCAAAATTCTCTTTAGAATCTCTGAAAGCATGTGTTCGACCTCAATACCTTTGCCCGTGGCTTCCCACTCTTCGCCCACGAGATACAAAACGGGAACAATTACTTCGGTCCACGTTGCTATGACGCCAAATTCCTTTATATCCTTGCGGATAGCATCTTCAACAAATGCCCTGTCTAATATTTTTGAGGCCCGGTGAATTGAATCTACGAGTTCTTCACGAACAGCAAAATCATCCGTGAGTTGTTCAACAGAAACAGCACCAACATGATTTTTTGCTCTAGCCGCGGCATCACTTGGTGAGACCCCTGTAGTTATAAGGCGGCGCATAAAAATCAATTTTGCTAAATCACCTGAGTGGTAGCGGCGGTGTTCGCCGGCCTCATGAGTTGATGGCCCGAGCCCGTACCTTCGATCCCACGTTCGAAGGGTCGCAGGAGCCACACCAATGCGTCTAGCAACGGCAGCTACGGTCAATAGCTCCTCTGTCATGGGTTAATCGTGGCGTGAAGTGGCTTAACTCACCACTTCAAATGGCCAAAAAAGAGGGTTTTGGAGTGGAGATACTTGAACAACTTATGAAGCGGTTGTATCCTCATGCCATGGCTGAAACATCACGTTTACCTCGCCCCGTTGCCGATGAATGGGAATGGCAATACGAGGGTGCCTGCCGAGAACTTCCATCAGAGATGTTTTTCCATCCAGATGGAGAGCGCGGACCACGACGTCGAAATCGTGAGAACACCGCAAAAGCCGTGTGTGCATCATGTCCAGTAATTGCAGCATGCCGTGCCCACGCACTTGCAGTTCAAGAGCCTTATGGAATTTGGGGTGGCCTTTCAGAAGATGATCGATTAGCGATCATTAACAAGCCAGTCGGAATTTCACACACTGCTTTGACTCACGCTTCTTAATCACAGATATTTACACAAAATAGATTAGAAAACAGTCCTTAGATTTCTTCCTCCTAAGAAGAGAAAAAGCCCCGCAGTAACATCCCGCGGGGCTTATTTCTTTTTAGAATTTCTTTAAAGATTTTCTTACTGATTAGTGTTGATGCCCACCTGGACCATGAGAATGACCATGACCGCCGGCTGCATCTGCTGCAGCCTGCTCTGCTGGCTTCTCATAAACAACTGCCTCAGTTGTAATAAACATTGCAGCAATTGATGCCGCGTTTGCTAATGCAGAACGCGTTACCTTTACTGGATCAATTACACCATCGGCAGCAAGGTCGCCGTAAACATCGGTTGCAGCGTTGAAGCCTTCGTTGTGCTTCATTGCTCGAACCTTTGCAACTACAACGTAGCCTTCTAGCCCCGCATTTTCAGCAATCCATCGCAATGGTTCATCGCATGCTTTGCGAACTAAGCGAACGCCCACTGCTTTATCTCCAGTGAAACCGAGATCGCCTTCGAGTGAATCAGCAGCATGCACAAGTGCAGCGCCTCCACCAACAACGATTCCCTCTTCCACTGCCGCACGGGTTGCAGAGATTGCATCCTCAAGGCGGTGCTTCTTTTCGTTTAGCTCTACTTCAGTATGTGCACCAACTTTAATGACACATACTCCGCCAGCTAACTTTGCAAGACGCTCTTGCAACTTCTCTTTATCCCAAGAGGAGTCACTTGTTTCGATCTCTTTGCGAAGTTCAGAGACACGTGCTGCAACTGCAGCCTTGTCGCCTGCGCCATCAACAATTGTTGTTGCATCTTTTGTAACAACAATGCGACGAGCTTTTCCAAGGTCTTCAATCGTTACACCTTCTAGCTTCATTCCAAGCTCTGAAGAGATCACTTGACCACCTGTGAGAATTGCTAAGTCCTGCAACATTGCTTTGCGGCGATCACCAAAACCTGGAGCCTTAACAGCCACAGATGTAAATACACCACGCATGCGGTTAACAACCAAGGTAGAAAGTGCTTCTCCCTCAATGTCTTCAGCGATGATTAAAAGTGGCTTTGAAGCTTGTGCAACTTTTTCAAGCAAAGGTAGAAGCTCTGCCAATGCTGAGATTTTGTTAGCTGAAATCAGGATGTAAGCATCTTCAAGGATTGCTTCCATACGATCTTGATCGGTTACAAAGTACGGTGAAATGTAGCCCTTGTCGAACTGCATACCTTCTGTGAAATCTAGATCTAATCCTGTTGTAGAAGCTTCTTCTACTGTGATGACGCCATCTTTGCCAACTCTGTCCATCGCTTCAGCAATTAACTCACCGATAGCACGATCTTGAGCTGAGATAGTTGCAACATCTGCAATCTGTGCTTTTCCATTAACAGGTGTTGCTTGAGCCTTTAATTTCTCAGAGACAGCTGTAACTGCTGCCTCAATACCCATCTTAATATCCATTGGCTGTGCACCCGCAGCAAGGTTTCGTAGACCCTCTTTAACCATTGCTTGAGCAAGAACCGTTGCAGTAGTAGTTCCATCTCCTGCTACATCGTTGGTCTTTGTAGCAACTTCTTTAACCAACTGAGCGCCCATGTTTTCGGCTGGATCGCTTAGTTCTATCTCTTTAGCAATTGTTACACCATCGTTTGTGATGATCGGTGCACCAAAAGACTTAGCAATAACAACATTGCGACCCTTTGGACCAAGAGTTACTTTTACTGTATCGGCAAGAATGTTGACGCCACGCTCCATTGCACGGCGAGCTTGCTCATCAAATTGAAGAGACTTTCCCATTTACTTCTCGATTACAGCAAGAATGTCACGTGCTGACAAAACGATGAATTCGTCTCCGCCGTGCTTAATTTCAGTTCCGCCATACTTGCTGTAAAGAATTACATCTCCTACTTTGACATCCATAGGTACGCGCACACCATCATCAAAGCGACCTGGGCCCACTGCAATTACAGTTCCCTCTTGTGGCTTTTCTTTTGCTGTATCTGGAATAACAAGTCCTGATGCAGTTGTGGTCTCTGCTTCATTTGCCTTAATCACAATGCGATCTTCTAGTGGCTTGATTGCCATGTGGTGACTCCTTCTCTAGTTCTTTCATCTATGAATTCTTGAATCCGTGGATCAAAGTCTCCGCAGATTCGAGGTTTCCTCATTCGACTTTCGAGTTAGCAGACTCGGGTCGAGAGTGCTAAAGCCAACTCTAGGCTGGGTTAAAGCCCGACACAAATTGAAAGCCCATCAGCCTTGGCTCAATCCCCATAAGCCGTGAGGGCCGGCTTTAGCGCAGGTTAATGTCGGTGACAGGCATGGATGAATCGGCATCAAAGGCCTCGGCTGCTGGGGCTCGGCCTGCGCTAACCAACAGCGAACCAAGGGCGGCAACCATAGCGCCGTTATCGGTACATAAAGCCGGGGCAGGGATTCGAAGTTGGATTCCTGCCTTTTCGCAGCGCTGCACTGCCAACTCACGTAATCTGGAATTTGCGGCAACTCCCCCTGCAATAACAAGGGAGTCAATACCTGTTTGCTTGCAGGCAGCTAGCGCTTTGAGCAATAAGACATCAACAACCGCTTCTTGAAATGATGCTGCAACATCGCCCTTCGCATAATCTGGTGTTGACTCTAGATATCGCGCAACAGCTGTTTTTAAACCTGAAAATGAAAAATCAAATGGCCTGCTCTGCCAATCTTGTGAGGTTGTTAATCCAC
>WLHC01000010.1 GCA_009702925.1 Actinomycetota bacterium | reverse complement strand
TCATTCTTGCCAGGCTTTAAGGGTGCCAAGCCTTACCACCAGGCACATGATCGTGGCGTAAAGATTATTGGCGCCTCTGCTCACTTTGTCACAAGTGATCTTGATGAGGGTCCAATCATTGAACAAGATGTTGCCCATGTGACACATATAGCCACGCCAGATGAGTTGATTGCAATAGGTCGAGACATTGAGCGCCGCGTGCTATCTAAGGCAGTTAAGTACTTCGCTGATGACAAGATTTTTATTGTTGGAAAGCGAACAGTAGTTTTTTCATAGTCTTTTACATAAATTTTAAGATTATCTTGAGTTTATGACTTTATTACTTTACAAATAGTTAATTAAAGTCAGTTGTGTCCCCGGCGGGAGTTGAACCTGCGACCTATCGCTTAGGGGGCGGTTACGAGAAATTATCGTTTCAGCCTCGCCACAACGTCTTTAGCTACATATTTTTTGTTTACCAAGCTTTTCCAATACGAGTCAGCTAATTTATTAAAAGAAGCTAACGAATCCCCATATGCCTTCTTGAATGCCCCTTGATAATCACTTGCATCCGTATATCCAGAGAACCACCTGGTTGTTGCATCCCATCCGTAAATAGCAATCATCAACTGCACTGAAGCAAATCCCTTTGTATAGACACAGTTTGAAGGAACCCCACTGGTCAGCTTCTCTAACTTTTGAAGCTGAATAGTTTGGCAGTCTGGAGTGACGAAGGCCTTGCTAGGTGCACCCGACAATGTCCGACGCTCGCCTACATAGACTTGAAATGCAATTGCCGACTGTGAGCCTTGCAAAAACCAGTTTGGAATTGTTAGTTGTCCATGGTCGAGAGTCGCGATTGAAGGGTTGAGGTATCGCGCATTCTCTTGAATTTCGCCACCAAATTCTTGTGCCATCAGATCTGCGTCGGGTATTGGATTAGAAGGATCAGGCCGGACAATTACGATTATGTGATCATCGCAATAGGAAGTACCTGCTAGTACGCGGCCGTCTAAATTAGGAAGTTTCTCCCACATACCCGTGATTTGTGAATAGATTCGATTGCAATTCTTGCTCAAAGTTCCTTCAGGTGGAGTCCATGTAAATGGATCTCCAATCAGCACAAGTGCAGTGCCTTTCCATTTGAATAGATTTGGAAATCCGTTTGCCAAGGATTGATTCTGAGAGACCAGTGCTTTCTTATAATTTGCTGGAACTTTTGGCGAAAGTATCCAAGTAATTGAATCTACCTTTACATTCGAAGTCCTAATTGGAATTTCATTTATACGAGCGGTGATTTTTTGAATAACCGGATCTTTCATGACTGCAGAAGATGCTGAAGGAACAATTGAAACTTGAAACGCCATTAATAGGAGAACAGTTACAGTTTTATTCCTCATCTGTGAAGCCTATATCTATTGAGACTTTTGGCCGTTATGTGCGTTCTGTTTTTGAGTGTCCCCGGCGGGAGTTGAACCTGCGACCTACCGCTTAGGAGGCGGTTGCTCTATCCACTGAGCTACGGGGACCAATTGAAATGTAAGTGCCAATCTTGTCATGAGTTTCATGTTGTTCACTATTTTTCGCATGAATTACGAGCACCTTGCCAATAAATACGTATAAACGGTAGTATTGGTTTTCTAACGAAAAGGATGTTATTTCCTCATGAGAGGCCAACAGTGAAGGCGCTAGTTATTGGCGCGGGCGGAGTTGGCAGAGCAATCGTCAATATCGCATCACGAAAATCATTTATTTCACAGATGGTTGTCGCTGATCGAACTCTGTCTCGCGCGGAAGAAGCAGTTGCACGAGTCAAAGATTCTCGGTTTTCTGCAGCCGAGGTGAATGCTGCAGAACTTGAAGATATTCGCTCTTTAATCCGTAAAGTTAAGCCAGATGTTGTTATCAACGCAGTTGATCCCCGCTTTGTTATGCCAATTTTCTTGGCTTGCGAGATTGAAAACACCAATTACATCGATATGGCGATGTCACTGTCACGACCTCATCCGCACTACCCAAATTCAGAGACTGGCGTAAAGCTTGGCGATGAACAGTTTGCACGCGATTGGAACTGGGGAGAGCGCCAGATTTATGCCCTTGTTGGTATGGGCATCGAGCCAGGAATGAGTGATGTCTTTGCCCGATATGCAGAAGATCATTTGTTTAGTCGCATAGATTCTTTAACAATTTTTGATGGTTCTAATTTAACGGTTGAAGGCTATGACTTTGCTCCGTCTTTTTCGATTTGGACAACAATTGAAGAATGTCTTAATCCCCCATTGGTTTGGGAAGACGGGCGTGGTTGGTACACAACTGAGCCATTTAGTGAAATTGAGATCTTTGATTTTCCTGAAGGAATTGGACCAGTTGAATGTGTAAACGTTGAACACGAAGAAGTAGTTTTGATTCCGCAAAAAGTTGATGCAAAGAAAGTTAACTTCAAGTACGGCCTTGGTGCTGAATTCATCTCAACTTTGAAAACTATTCACATGCTTGGTCTAGATAGTAAAGAAAATGTTGATGTCCAAGGAATTAATGTTTCCCCTCGAGATCTGCTTGCAGCGTCATTACCTGATCCTGCAACATTAGGCTCTCGTATGAAAGGTAAAACATGTGCAGGAGCATTGATTAAGGGACTTAGTAAAGAAGGAAAGCCTTACGCCTGCTACATATACAACGTTGTAGACAACGAATGGTCGATGTCTGAATATGGCGATCAAGCAGTTGTTTGGCAGACCGCAATCAACCCAGTGATCGCAATGGAGCTTATTCACAGAGGTATTTGGAAACCAGAAGGTGTAGTTGGGCCAGAATGGTTTGACGCTAAACCATTCTTGGATTTACTACCTTCATATGGGACAGAGTGGAAAGTTCGCGACGAAGACACCGCCGGAATAATCGCATAACATCAATTGTAAAGATTTAGTGCAACAGGGCTGTAGGGTTTGCGAACTTTTGGGATGAGGAGAAATAGATGAGTAGTTGGGCTCTTGTTACAGGTGCAACCGTTGGAATCGGTGAGAGTTTTACTCGTTTATTGGCCTCGCACAAATACAACATAGTTCTAGTTGCACGTGATCTACCAAAGCTAAATGAGCGAGCAGAATCTCTAGAGGCTACCTATGGGGTTAAAACACAGGTAGTTCAGGCAGATCTTGCGACTGATTCGGGCTGCTCCACTGTAGAAAAATTCATTGCCGACAATGAAATTGAAGTCCTAATTAATAACGCAGGCTTTGGTATTAATAAGGCATTTACAGTTTCAGAACTTGCTGCAGAACAGCAGATGTTTGATGTGCTTACTCGTACTCCTATGCGTCTAATGCATGTTTCTCTACCTTTAATGAAAGCCCGTAACAAAGGTGTCGTAATTAATGTGACATCAGTTGCTGCATGGATAGCAGGTGGAACATATAGTGCTGCAAAGTCGTATTTGACTGTTCTTACAGAATCAATGAACACTGAACTTGCTGGAACAAACGTAAAAGTCAGCGCTTTAGCTCCTGGATTTACAAGAACTCAATTTCATCAACGAGGACGCATGTCAATGAAGGGTCTGCCTAAATTTATGTGGCTAGATCCAGATGTGATTGTTGCTAAATCATGGAACGATGCACAAAAAGGAAAGGCTGTTTCAATTCCTGGATGGCAGTACAAAACCTTAATCTTTGTTATGACTACTTTACCTAGAGCAATTGTGCGTAAAGTTGGAATGAATCTACGGAAAAAACAGCGCAAGTAAAACTAATTTTGACTTAGGCTTCCCCTATTCTTAATTAACATGCATGTTCCTACCATGAAGGTATGCGCATAGTTCGATTACTCGGACCAGCATTGCTTGCCCTTCATTTAGTTTTGAGAGTTACAAATCAATCTATTTGGACTGAAGTTCTCCTTTACAACTTAGTAGGTCTGATTGCAATTATCTCCCTTGTACTTTCACCAACGCTCGAATTTTCTACCGCCAAATTTGCTATTGGTTTTGGAATATTTGCTTGGGTAATTGGTTCAGTGATTGCCAGCTTCGCACATTACAACTTTGCTAAAACTCTTCTTACTTCTTTTGGAGAGCTCATGTATCTGGTTTTCTACCCATTTATTGTTATTGGCTCAATTCGGATTATTCGCGGCCAATCAACATACAAAAAAAGTGAAATTCTAGATAGTGCAATAATCGGCTTAGGGATAACTACATTTGGGGCTGCTGTTTTACTTCCTCAAGTTTTGCCAACTCTTAATCAACCTTTTGTGCAGTTGTTTTATCCTCTTGCTTACCCACTTGCAGATCTGTTTTTGGCAGCGATAGTTCTCTCACTTTTTTCTATTCGAAGCTTCTCTTCTGGCTCTCTGATTCTGATTATCGGTATTACGTCCTTTGTTCTTACAGATTTTCTCTATCTTTCTATTGATTCATTTGCTAATTATTCGATAGGCGGAGTAATTGATGATGGATGGTTGTTTGGACTTCTTCTAATCTCAGAGAGCTTCTGGCATTTAGATATATATCCCCAGCAAACGTATTCGGTTGTAGTGGAATCAAGAAATCCGATCTTTATTACCCTTTCAGTTTTTTTGAGCGCAACTCTTCTTGCAATAATGGCACTTGAGCCAAATAGTCTTCCCCGCTATGTGGCATTGCCTGCAGTGGCAACGCTTGTGCTGGCATTCTCCCGTTTAGCCACTGCGATTAACCAATCGCGCCATATAGGAACGGAGAGATTGTTAGCAAGAACTGATGAGCTGACTGGTTTGCCAAATAGAAGGCGTTTAATCTCTGAAATTGAAGAGTTTGTAGATAAAGAGGGCTCTTTACTCTTATTAGATCTTGATGGCTTTAAGCCAATAAATGATCTGTATGGTCACGAAATAGGAGACAAAGTTCTAAGGCAAGTTGCACGCAGATTTGATCGCGCTTTGCCACATGGTGCATTTCTTGCACGCCTTGGGGGAGATGAATTTGGAGTTCTAATCGAAGGTTTACACGAAAGTGCAATAGAAATTGCACTTGCACTTCGAGCAACACTTTCTTATCCAATCCATATTGACAGTAAAGAGATTAACTTGGGTGTCAGTATTGGGGTAGCAAAAAATACTGGAGATCCAGATCTTTTACTTCGTGCTGATACTGCCATGTATAAAGCTAAGCGCGAGGGTCTAGGGGTTTGTCCGCTTTAATCTCTTGCAACCTAGCCAAAGACTCTAATCTTTCTAAGGCATGATCGACTACACGTTCACAATAGCCTTTGCTGTAACCATCTAGATAAAGCCAAGGTTCGTTTATCTGGTCTGAAGAAAGATGAGCTAGTTCTGGAACATACTTGCGAATGTAATCACCATTTTCATCAAAGCGTTTACCTTGTTCTATGGGATTGAAAATGCGGTAATAAGGGGAAGCATCGGTTCCACATCCCGCAGTCCATTGCCAGCCATGCGCATTAGATGCAACATCGTAATCAACTAGATGTTCAGCAAAAAAACGCTCACCTAACTGCCACTCTAGGTGTAAATCTTTAACCAAGAACGATGCCACAACCATTCGCGTGCGATTATGCATCCAGCCTTCACTCACTAATTGACGCATTGCAGCATCAACAAATGGGTAGCCCGTTTTACCCTCACACCAAGCTTTAAACTGCTTACCTGGTTTGTCGTAACGCATCTCTGAAAATTTTGGCGCATAGTACTCAGTATCAGTGTTTGGATTATTGAATAGAACATCTGCATAGAACTCTCGCCATGCAATCTCTTTTCGGAACGTGTCATGGGCCTTACTTTCTCCAAGATTTTGCAAGAGAGTTCTTGGATGAATTTCACCAAATTTTAAATAGGTGCTCATCTTTGACGTTCCATCAATCCCGGCCAAATTGCGAGCTTCGTCGTAAGAATCCAAACCGTTCTTTTCAAATACTGCAAAACGCTTTAGTGCTGCCTTTTCGCCGGCTTCGATTACATGTGTTCCTGATTCTTCAGGAAAGTCCGGGAAGGCGCGATACTTAGCAGTTGGTTCTACCAAATCAAATTTCTTTGGTGTGACCGCTGGTGCGCGCCAACCATGTGCGCGCCATCCTTTATAAAAAGGCGTATATACCTTGTAGGCAGTTCCATCACTTGGTTTTAAAACTCGCCCAGGTGCGACAGCGTATGGAGATCCAGTTCGAACTAGGGTAATTCCAGATGCTTCAACCTTTGAATCTCTTTGCGCTCCATACCTTTCATACTCAGCTGAAATATGAACTTCTTGCACCTGATGCTGCGCCATTAGTTCCTTTAAAACTTCAACTTGATCGCCCTCAATAATGTGGAGTCTATTTCCAAGTGATTCATCTAATGCGCGCAGTGATTTACCCATGTAAGCCAAGAGTTTGACTCCTGCTTCGCTAATTTGCTGCTTATCTAAAATAAAAAGCGGGATAACTGTTTCGGCAGATTCAATTGCTGCTAGCAACGCAGGATGATCGTTGACGCGAAGATCTCTGCGAAACCACATGATTGAACACTTCGCCTTGGGCATGGGATGATTAAATCACAGAGATCCATAATGCGAAGAAGTTGAAAATGAGGTTCGATTAGCTCATGGAAAATGAAGGTTTCACTCGGGATCAGATTCGAGCGATGCGACGTTCCTATAGCGACATAGGCATGGAAACCTTACCTGCAGACCCATTTGAAGCATTTTCAATCTGGTTGAAACAAGCACACGAAAACACCATGATCGTGGAAGCAAATGCAATGGTTCTTTCGACTGTGCATCCAGACAACCAAATAAGTACTAGAACTGTTTTGCTGAAAGATATTTCAGAAGGTGGTTTCACTTTTTTCTCAAACTATGAGTCTCGCAAAGCACATGCAATGAATGTTAATGAAAACGTATCTCTTCTTTTTCCTTGGTATGCGATGGAGCGACAAGTATCAATTAGCGGACTAGTGGAAAAAACTTCAGAATCAGAATCAGATGACTACTTTGCAACAAGACCATGGGGTTCACAAATTGGTGCATGGGCTAGTCATCAATCATCACCATTGTCATCACGGGCAGAACTGGAACAACGTTATGAAGGTGCTGCAACTAAATGGCCAGAAGGTTCAACTGTTCCGCGCCCCGAATATTGGGGTGGTTATCGTGTTGTTCCACTAAACATTGAATTTTGGCAAGGTAGATACTCCAGATTGCATGATCGATTGCGCTATGAGAGAGTCAGTACCAACTCCGATTGGGAACTAACGAGGTACTACCCGTAGTCTTAGCTCATGAGCATCATTATTCCAGCAGACATTAAGCCAATAGACCCTCGCTTCGGTTGTGGTCCATCAAAGATTCGACCAGAAGCATTAGCTGCACTTTCAGCAAGTGGCAACACAATTCTTGGAACTTCACACCGCCAAAAGCCTGTTAAGAATATTGTTAAGAATGTACGTGAAGGTCTGACTTCATTATTTAATCTTCCAGAAGGCTATGAAGTAATTCTTGGTAATGGTGGCTCAACTGCATTTTGGGACATTGCAACCATTGGATTAATTGAATCTCGCTCACAACACCTTGTATTTGGTGAGTTTTCATCAAAGTTTGCTACTGCAGCCAAGGAAGCACCATTTCTAGAGGATCCATCAATCATTAAAACTGAACCAGGCGCGCACCCAGTTGCAGTGGCTGAAGCGGGAATTGATGCTTATGCACTCACACATAATGAGACGAGTACAGGCGTTGCAATGCCCATTATTCGTCCTGCAGGCAGCGACGGTGCTCTTGTTTTAGTAGATGCAACATCTGCAGCTGGTGGACTAATGGTTGATGCAAAGGAGTTTGATACCTATTACTTTGCTCCACAAAAATCTTTTGCATCAGATGGTGGCCTTTGGATTGCAATTATGTCCCCTGCAGCAATTGCACGTGCTGCAAAAATTAAAGCAAGTGGCCGTTGGATTCCAGCATTTTTTGATCTTGAAATAGCAATTGAAAATTCACGCCTAGATCAGACATATAACACTCCTGCTTTAGTAACTCTAATGTTGTTGGAAGAGCAGATTAAATGGATGAATTCCAATGGAGGATTATCTTTTGCCGCAGGCCGAAGTGAAAAGTCTTCAAATATCTTGTACTCCTGGGCAGAGAAAACTAGTTACACAACACCATTTGTTACAGATCCTGCTATGCGTTCAAAAGTTGTTGGAACAATTAACTTTGATGATGCCATCGATGCCACAAAGATTTCTGCTGCACTTCGTGAAAATGGAATAGTAGATACTGAGCCTTATCGTAAATTGGGTAAGAACCAACTAAGAGTTGGAATGTTCCCAGCTGTAGATCCAAGTGATGTTGAAGCGCTTACAAAGTGCATTGATTACGTTGTAACTGCTCTGTAATGCCGAAGAGTTTTCAGCGGGACAGATTTTTTTGGATCGTTGCATTTCAAACTGCAATCGTAAACTTTTACTTGGGTGGATTTGGTCCTGCACAATCATTGCTCCGCGCAGATCAAGGTACTTCCCTCACAGTTGCTGGTTTACACGGAACAGCTATGGGGTTTGCATCAATCTGTGCGGGATGGGCAAACCCGCATATTGCCCATAGATATGGACGTGAAAGGGCTAGCTGGATTGGGTTAACGATCTTTAGTTTTGGACTTTTAATCTTCGTTCTCTCGCCACCAGTCTTTCTTACATTACCTGCAACTTTATTGACTGGCTTTGGTACTTCATTAGTCATTAATACAATGCTTACAAAAATGTCACATCACTATGGAAAGTCTGCAGAAGTAGCTATTCCGCAGGCAAATGGAATTGCATCAGTAGGTTTTGTAATGGGAACCGCATTAATTGGAACAATCGCAATCGTTTATCCAAATCTTTGGCGCTTGGGGTTGCTCGTAGCGCTACCAGTTGCACTCATTCTCTTTATTGTTGGCAGAGACAAAGATTTGGAAGAGCACATCCCTCATGAAGATGGACCGCAAAGTGGGAAACTCTCCCCAGCATTTTGGATTTCTTGGGTAGGTTTTATCGCCTGTATTTCGGCAGAATTTGCAACATCTTTTTGGGCAGCAGCTCTCTTAAAAGATCGTGTCGGATCAAGTGCAGCTGTCTCAACGGTTGCAATCGTTGCCTTGGGTACAGGAATGGGAATTGGGCGTTGGTATGGTGGTTTAGTTCTTAAAAACCTTTCTTTAGATAACCAATTACTGTCAATCATCGCTCTTCAATTCTTTGGATTTTTAGGTTTCTGGCTATCTCATAACATGGTTCTCTCATTGATTTGTTTGTTTACTGTTGGACTTGGTGTTTCAATGCAGTTTGCACTCTCTTCAATTCGACTCATTGGTTTGAGTCAGGGGCGACCGGATTTAGCAATTGGAAGAGCATCACTTGCTGCGGGAATTGCAATAGCCGGAGCACCGTTTTTGTTAGGGTTATTAGGAGATAGTTTTGGTATCTCTCGAGCATATATTATGGTTTTTATCTTGATTATTATTGCCTTTGTCATAATTAAACTAGTTCCCTCTCACGTTAAGGAAACAGTATGAATTACAAAACAAGAAGAGTTGTGACGGTGGTGGCTTTGTTTGGATTACTAATTTTAATTGCTGTTAACGCTCTTTAAAACTGCAGTAACGGAAATATCAGTTGGCGGAGTAACCCTGTTTTTATAGACAAACCAAATCAAGATGGACGCAGTCAATGAAATAGCACCACAGATCCCAATTGTTGGGCGAATTCCAATCAGTTCAGTAGATAAACCAATAATTGGTGACCCAAAAGGTGTGCCGCCTAAGAAAATAAGTAAATACAAACCCATTACGCGTCCACGAATTATTGGGTCCGAACTTGTTTGAACTAATGAATTTGCTGATACCAAAGTAGTAAGTGCGCTCAAACCACAAAGTGGTAGCCAGATCATATAGATTGTAAATGTAGGCAGAACCGAAACAACCATCACAGAGATTGAAAAGACAATCCCCCCTTTAATCACAAACTTTGCACTTCTAAATCTTTCTAATCGAGCAGAACCGACTGCCCCAATAAATGAACCGATCGCCACAAATGTTCCCATTAGTCCAAAACTTGCAGGCCCTAAGCCAAATTCTTTAGTAGCCATTAATGCATTGAAAATCTGAAAATTCAATCCGAAGGTTGAAATAAAGAAGACAATTAATAGAACAACATATATATCTGGGCGAGCTCGAACATATTTAATTCCCTCACGAATATTGCCGTCTGATTTCTTTTGGTCTTGATGGAAAAATGCTTTTTCATTGAGTTGAAGTAAGGCTGCAATCACAAAGCAGTACGAGAGTCCATTGATAAGAAACGATGGACCCGTGCCAAATGCTGCTATCAATCCACCTGATACTGCAGGCCCAATCAATCTTCCGCCATTGAAATTGGCTGAGTTTAGTGAGACTGCATTAGGAAGATCATCCAGGCCAACTATTTCAGTTGTAAATGACTGCCTAATAGGACCGTCAATTGCATTTGAAAGTCCAAGCACTGCTGCTAGAACAAAAACTTGCCATAGGAATACGGACTCAGTTACAACCAAAAGACCCAATACAAGAGATGAGGAACCACCCAATATGTTGGTGAGAATTAATGCTTTTCGCTTATTAAAGCGATCTGCAAACTTTCCGCCAAGAAGAGAGAAAAGAAGGATTGGTAAGAATTGAACTGCTGTAACTAATCCAAGGTATGTTCCACTGTTATCGGTGAGCTCTAATACGAGCCAATCTTGTGCCACGCGTTGTGCCCAAGTTCCAATGTTTGAAACAGCGTTTGCCGGATAAAGTATTCTGAAATTACGATGGCGAAATGAACGCAAATTGCCATCTACTTTAACCTTAAAACGCATTACTCTTCTTCCATGGGCTCTCGTCTACGCAGTGTTGTAACTCTAGTGGCTATTGGAACATCGTGCTGGGTTGTCGCTGGCGTGATCGCACTAGCAGCAGGTGCAGACTCTAAAATTATTTGGACCTGTATTTCAGGCACAGCTCTAGGACTAATTGGTATTCGTTACACAATTCGTCGCGATCATCGATCCGGTATTTAATCTAAATCTTGTTACATTAATTTGGAACCAGCAGGTTAGATGTGAGTGCTTATGCGCCTAACTGTGATGCAATTCCGCGCAGAACACGACCAAGTCGATCTGCTTCTTGGGCATTTGGATGACGACCATTACGCAGACCGTTTCCAACTCGATCTAACATTTTGATCGTATCTTCAATCATTGCCGCAAGGTCATCGCTATTGGCACGGGAATTTTCAACAAGAGATGGCGGCGCATCAATAATGTGAACTGACATTGCCTGTGGGCCTTTGCGGCTGTCTGCAATTGAAAACTCTAGTTTTGTTCCAGGTTTAACTGTTGCAACGCCTTCTGGAAGTGAAGTTGCAGCAAGATAAACATCTTCGCCCTCATCATTTGCAATGAAGCCAAAACCCTTTTCAAGTGAGAACCATTTGATATGTCCTGTAGGCATTGTGAGCTCTCTTTCCTAGCTAGTTAGCTAATTCTTAACTAATTCCACTGTGCGCTAGTTCTACCCAACGCTTACTTTCTTTTTCTGTTGATCTCGTTCGTAACTCGTGAATACCGTTTCAATAATTCATTTGTTTGAATCGGTATCTCGGTTGCGATAACAGGTGCTTAGTTTAACACTGGCTCCGTAAAGGTCGCTTCCGAATGTGCACCACAGCCGTGATCTACGCTCACGACACGAGCATCCTCAGGTGAAATGGCATTGGCACACACGCCAAAAGTTGATCGAAGTGATCCTGCAATTGGAATAAAGAAGCCACAGCTATGACATGGTTTTGGCGCCGACTGTGCAACAGGTGCATTTGGTCCGCGCTCACCGTCATACCAACGCTTTGCTGCTTGATCGCGTCCTTCGATTGACATCACACGTGTTCGACCAAAACCAAGTTCAATCGCTAATGCAGTATCAAGATCTTCATCGTTTGGAAGACTTTGTTGTCCAGGAACTAAACGAGTATCAGATAAAGAACTCGGAACAATGTCACCAACTCCTACATCACCCGGAAGGATTCGATCAAGATATGGAACCCATTCTGGTGGTCGCAATGCATCTGGACCTGGTAGAACTACAACGTCGCAGATAGTTGGTTCTGAATCTTCGTCAACTTTTGCAACTGTTACACACCAACGCCAACCTTTGTAACCTGCAAGATTTGCTTCGTAAAGATATGTCGCTACTCGGTTCTCATCATCAAATTCAACAGAGATAAATCCGCCAACATGTTCTGCTTTTTCAGCCTGCTCAACAATTGCAGCAAGAACTAGTTCACTCGCATCAAAAGCTTCAACATTACTCTTTGATGATCGCTGGAACAGTTTTTTAACCGTTGGTTTCTTTGCCATGGAATAAGGATAAAGCAGAACACCGCCCTCGCGTTAATTGGCTAATTTCTGAGCCAATTAACTGGTAGTTCGCGCGGACGGTGCTCTGTTCAAATACCTAAATGAGGCTTTAGAAGTCCATATCTCCGCCGCCTTGTGGGGCAGCTGCACTCTTCTCTGGTTTATCTGCAATAACTGCCTCTGTTGTAATAAACAGTGCAGCAATTGATGCAGCATTTTGCAAAGCAGAACGTGTCACTTTAGCTGGATCAATAATTCCAGTTTTAATCATGTCAACATATTCACCAGTTGCAGCATTTAATCCGTGTCCAACTGGAAGATGGCGAACTTTTTCTACAACAACTCCGCCTTCAAGTCCTGCATTGATTGCGATCTGCTTTATTGGCGCTTCGATTGCATATTCAACAATCTTTGCACCTGTTGCTTCATCACCGGTTAAACCAGAGAGTTTCTTAAACACTGCCGCACCTGCTTGGAGTAGAGCTACTCCACCACCGGCAACGATTCCTTCTTCAACAGCAGCTTTTGCGTTTCGTACTGCATCTTCAATGCGGTGCTTGCGCTCTTTGAGCTCAACCTCAGTTGCAGCACCTGCTTTGATCACAGCAACACCACCGGCTAATTTTGCAAGACGCTCTTGCAACTTCTCACGGTCATAATCTGAATCTGAGTTTTCAATTTCTGTACGAATTTGCTGTACACGGCCCTTAATCTGAGCCTCATCGCCAGCGCCTTCAACAATTGTTGTCTCTTCCTTACTGATGACAACCTTGCGTGCGCGACCCAAAAGCTCCATCTCAGCAGTATCTAAACGAAGCCCAACCTCTTCTGTAATGACAGTTGCACCCGTAAGGATTGCAATGTCTTGAAGCATTGACTTGCGACGATCACCAAAACCTGGAGCCTTTACAGCAGCAGAGCGGAAGGTTCCGCGAATCTTGTTAACAACTAAAGTTGCAAGAGCTTCGCCTTCTATATCTTCAGCAATAATCACAAGTGGCTTGCCTGACGCCATTACTTTTTCAAGAATTGGCACTAAGTCCTTAATGTTTGAAATCTTTGAGTTGCAGATTAGAACGTATGTATCTTCCAAAACTGCTTCCATACGGTCTTGATCTGTAACAAAGTACGGAGAGATATAACCCTTATCAAAGCGCATACCTTCTGTGAGTTCTAATTCGAGTCCAAAAGTATTCGACTCTTCAACAGTGATTACGCCTTCTTTTCCAACTTTGTCCATCGCTTCAGCGATCATTTCACCAATAGTTGTATCTGCTGCAGAAATTGAAGCTGTTGCCGCAATCTGCTCTTTTGAATCCACGCTCTTTGCCATAGAAAGAAGTTCAGCAACAATCTCTGTAACTGCCTTTTCAATACCGCGCTTTAGAGCCATCGGGTTAGAACCAGCAGCTACATTTCGAAGTCCTTCGCGAACTAATGCTTGGGCCAACACAGTGGCAGTGGTTGTTCCATCACCGGCAACATCATCAGTCTTTTTTGCAACTTCCTTAACAAGCTCTGCACCAATTTTTTCCCATGGATCATCTAGTTCGATCTCTTTTGCAATTGAAACACCATCGTTAGTAATTGTTGGAGCGCCCCACTTTTTTTCTAGGACAACATTTCGTCCGCGAGGTCCAAGGGTTACTTTGACTGCATCAGCCAAGATATTCATACCGCGCTCTAGGCCGCGACGTGCTTCTTCATTAAAGGCGATTTGCTTTGCCATCAGATGTGCTCCTTGCGTTAATCGTTCGTTAGCCAATTTCTTTATGTATTGGGGGGCGCTTTATCACTCGCACCCCGAGAGTGCTAACGCCAAATCTAGAGCCTTTATTTCCCAGGAGCAAAACGAGATTGGCTAGCGAGCGATGCGTGTGGCCATGCGAGCCTCGCGCAGGCGGCGAAGGCGCTTAACGAGCATAGGAGATGCGTTCAGGGCATCGTCCCTATCGATTAAATCGTTGAGAAGTTGGTAGTAACGAGGAGCGGTTAAATCAAAGAGTTCCTTTATGGCCGCCTCTTTAGCACCGGCATAGCGCCACCAATTACCTTCAAAATCTAATATCCGAACTTCAAGCTCACTTAATCCGCTGTGTTCCTTAGATAAAAAGCCCGCAACAGAATTTTTATTAATCGCGGATTCTTCTTGGGCGGACATATGACAAATCTTAGAACAGCCTCAGTGAAAAGTGTGGGATTTAGAGCCTAGACAAAACTATACGTGCACTGTGATTTTTTGAGGTTTCAGTAATGGCTAGCCATGTTGCTAGACCAGCAAATTATGCACTTGCTTTTGCTTTTTTGATTATGTTTTTTAACATCGTCGGAAAGATGAATGAATGAAAAGGTGAGACAGCTGCCCAATACAGTTGTCCGCCAAGTCCACGAGGAGAAAAAAGCGCCTCTTGAGTGACATGGGTTTTACCCTCAACTTCTTCGACTTTAAAGTCCAACCATGCTTTGCCCGGCAAAATCATCTCGGCATAAAGTTTGAGATGTTTTCCGCGTTCTAACTCCTCAACTCTCCAGAAATCTAAGGATTCACCAACACGCAGAAAATCAGGGTCGCGACGTCCACGACGTAAACCAACTCCACCAAATGCCCTGTCTAGCAAACCACGTGCATACCAAAGTAGATCGGCACCAAACCATCCATGATCTCCGCCAATAGATTCAATTTGTTTCCATACTAAATCTGCTGAAACTTCTGTCGTAGCTTCTCTGCGATCTCTAAAAACCATTTCACCAGCCCAAGATGGATCCCCTTGTGCTTTTTGCCAAGGCGCAGTTGGCATGGTTGCATCTGACCATCGCGTTTCCACGCCATGAGTTGTGGTTCGAGACAGAGCTAAATTAATCGCTGTCTCAACATCTAATAAACCTTCTGCAGGCTTTGGAATTAATCCATCAATGCTCTTTGCAGGATCAGCAACAACTTCACTAATCAGTGATCCAACTAGAGGTCTAGCTAAGGCTGTTGGGACTGGTGTAACTAAACCAATCCACAAACTAGATAGATTCGGAGTTAAAACCGGCACTTTGATGATCCATCGTTTTCTTAAACCAGATAGCTTTGCAAATTTTTGCATCATGTCTGCATACGTCAAAACCTCTGGGCCACCAATATCAAAGACTTTTGTTACTGGCTTTTCTAACTGACCTGCCGCTTTTAAGTAGTACAAAACATCTCGTATTGCGATGGGGTGGGTTTTATTGCTAACCCACTTTGGAGTCGTCATTAAAGGTAAACGGTGAGTTAAATGACGTAGCATTTCAAAACTTGCAGAACCTGAACCAATAATAATTCCAGCACGCAACTCCATAACAGCCACAGAGGTTGATGCCAACTGCTCTCCGGTAATCGCGCGTGATGATAAATGCTTACTTATATTTTTATCATTAGCGATTCCACCAAGATAGACAATTTGTTGCACCCCTGCATCGGCTGCAGCTTGAGCAAAATTTCTTGCCATATCGGCTTCAATTTGATTGAAGTTAGGTCCTAGATTGATTGAATGAAGCAAGTAGTAAGCGGTATGAACACCAATTAGTGCGTCAAAAACATCTTCATAATTTTCGGCACTACCGGTGCGTATGTCGACCCAAGATGCCCATGGTTGATCAATTACTTTGTTTGCATCGCGCACCAGAATGCGAACATCACAGTTCTCTTCAACAAGTGCTCTGACTAATCGTCCACCCACATAGCCAGAGGCCCCTGTAATGAGGAATTTTCTCCGTTGATTGTGCATGTTCATGTCGGTAAGCCTAGACTTACTCCATGCAAAACACACATCAGAAGCCCCGAGTAGTGATACTTGGCGCAGGGTTTGGTGGGTTGACTGCCGCCAAAAAAATGGCAGATTTTGCGAGCGTCACAGTTGTTGATCGACACAACTTTCAAACTTTTTTACCATTGCTCTATCAGGTCTCAACGGCCGGATTAGCTGCAGATCACGTTGCACATCCAATTCGTGGAGCGCTACGTAAAACCGATGTTAAATTTCAGATGGGCTCACCTGTATCTATTGATCACGAAAAGAAATCACTTACTTTAGATAATAAACAGGTTTTAGATTTCGACTACCTTGTTGTCGCTTTAGGTTCTGCCAACACAGATTTTGGCATTCCAGGTGTTACAGAGCACGCACTTGGAATGAAGAGTGTTCATGAAGCCACAACAATTAGGGCAAAAGTAATGCGCTCTTTTGAAGAGCTTTGCAGCAATCAAGATGATTCTACTTTTTCGATCTCAGTCATTGGTGGCGGACCAACGGGGGTTGAGATGGCTGGTGCATTCGCCGAACTTGTTCGAGGGCCTTTAAAAAATGATCAGGAACTTGCAGCAAAGAGAATCCAGATTAATTTAATTGAAGCAGGTCCTCGTGTGCTGCCAATGTTTTCAGACAAACTTTCTCAACATGCAAAAGCTGATTTAGAGAAATTAGATGTCAAGGTTTATACCGATACCGCCGTAAAGGAAATAAAGGCTGATTCAATTCAGACAAAAGATGGAAAAACTATTGAATCTGCAGTCACTATTTGGGCGGCTGGCGTGCGGGGTGAACCTGCAGCAGCAATTCTAGATCTGCCAATAGTTAATACAAGGATTGAAGTCGAAAAAACATTACAAGTTAAACAGTATCCTCATATTTTTGCAATAGGTGACGTAGCTGGATTTACCGGCAAAGATGGTCGCTTCTTACCTATGGTCGCACCTGTTGCTATGCAGCAAGGTAGATGGGTTGCAAAGCAGATTAAGCGTTTATCTACACAACAAGAGTTAAAGCCATTTAAGTACATAGATAAGGGATCTATGGCAACTATTGGTCGCCACAAAGCGATTGTAGAAGTTAAGAAGTTCCGTTTAGTTGGTATCCCTGCTTGGTTTGCTTGGCTGTTTCTGCACCTGTTTTATCTTTTGGGTGGACGCAACAAAATTGGAACTATCGCTGACTGGACCTGGAACTACGTAACCTTTGATCGAGGCAACCGCCACATCATGGATTCTGTGTAAATGCCGCAATACATCAATCTTCGTGGTCATGAAATCTATGGCTATGAGTGGGAAAACGATGGTGAAGCAGTTCTTTTGTTGCATGGCGGATTAAGTAAAACCTCTAGTTGGGACTATTTAATTGTTCCTGCTTTAGAAGATGAGTTTCATGTCTATGCATATGATCGAACAGCACATGGTTTTACTGCAGATCAGCCAGGAAGTTTGCACTTTGATTTTCAAACAAATGAGGCAATTGCATACCTAGAAGATGTCGTAAAAACTCCATCGCATTTAGTTGGATATAGCGATGGTGCCATCATTGCACTGATGGTTGCAATTGCCAGACCAGACCTAGTGAAGTCAGTTGTATCTATTGGCGGAAATTCACACTACTCGGGTGTTGATTTTGATATGGGGCAGCCAATGGTTAGCGAAGATGATCTTGCTGAGTACACATTGATCTCTCCTGATGCACCACATACTTTGTTAGAAAAAACCACGCGAATGTTTGAGATTTGGAAGAAAGAACCAAATATTTCAAAGGAACAACTTGCAAGCATTCAGTGTCCGGTCTTAGTTGTATCAGGTGATGATGACGTTGTTACTTTGTCGCATACGCAAGAGTTATATCAATCAATTCCACTTGGGCAATTAGCGGTATTGCCCGGCACATCTCATGCTTTAGTAAAAGAAAAGCCAGAGCTCTTTAATGCAATTATGGTCGCGTTCTTAGAGGATTTAAGTTATCCAATTACTTACGCCCCAGTTAAACGCGTAAATCCAGAGATTATTTAATAGCCACAAAGAATAAAACGAGCCCCCCGTCAGGATTGAACTGACGACCTGCGCATTACAAGTGCGCTGCTCTACCACTGAGCTAGAGAGGCCTGCTTTTTGAGTTACCCCAAATCAAGCAGAGGCAATTATGGCAGTGATGGTCGTTATCTGAAAATCGGGCGAATGGACAGACCTCAAGGTAGGTTTAGCAGATGCGATTAGGAGTTCTAGATGTGGGATCAAATACAGTCCACCTCCAAGTTGTAGACGCTCATCCTGGTGCTCGCCCCAGCCCAACCACCAATCAAAAGGTTGAGCTTCGCCTACATGAATACATTGATAAGTCTGGATATGTTACAAAAGAGGGAATCCATTTACTCCATTCGGCAATCGATGCAGCAGTCGCACATGCTCACGAATTTAAAACGGAGGAGATATTAGCTTTTGCTACTTCTGCAATTCGAGACTCTAAAAACGGTAAAGAGATTCTTGACGAATTAAATCGCAAACATGAAATCGATTTACATGTTTTAACAGGTGAAGAAGAAGCAGCAATTACATTCTTAGCAGTCCGTCGATGGCTTGGATGGTCAAGCGGGCGACTTCTTGTTTTAGACATTGGCGGAGGATCACTAGAGATTGCAGTGGGTGAAGATGAGGCACCGGAGGCAGCAATATCTTTTCCTTTAGGAGCCTCTAGATTAACTCGTGATTTTTTAAGTGGTGATCCCTTTAAAGAAAAGGATATTAAAGAACTCGATTCATTCATTCGTGAATCGATGAAAGTTGCAATCCCTGAAGAGATAAAGCTTCATGGCTCCGATCGCTGTATCGCTACAAGTAAAACTCTTCGAACATTAGCCAGACTTGGAAATCATTGGTTTGATAATAATGAGGGTGTTCTTGAACTTTCTTCTCTTGAAAAAATTATTCCAAAGTTAGCAGAAATGACTAATAAGCAAAGATCACAGTTACCCGGAGTTTCAGAAAGTAGAGCCGGTCAGATACTTAGTGGTTCCTTGGTTGCAAAATCTGCAATGGAAAGATTAAGTATCACTAAGTTAGAAATCTGCCCCTGGGCTTTGCGAGAAGGAATTGTTCTTAAATGGCTTGATTGGATGGAGCGTTAATCCAATCAAGTGCTACAGCATCGCCATCTCGGAAATGAATAACTATTGCATCACCTGGAGCAAGCTCTTTCTTTAAAGATTTAAAGGATTTTTTTCCAATCAACTTCTCCGCAATTTTAGGCAGAATTGGATTATGACTACAGACTAATTTTGCACCCTCAGACTCAATTAACTCTTTTACATATTCGTAGGCTGCAGATTTATTCTTATAAAAGGCATACTCCGATAGATCTGAAACATACGTGATCGACCTACCTATCGCCTGAGACAGTGGTACTACAGTTTCAGCACAGCGCATGGCATCTGATGAACAGATTTGATCTAACATAAATGGAAGAAAATACTGTGGAAGATTCTTTGCTTGTATTTGACCCGTTTGATCTAGTGGACGATCCTCATCATCTTTTTCCCATTCGTCTCGGCTCAAAGCTTTCGCATGACGAAGCAATATTAAAGTTTGTGTTTTCGCTCCTATCTCTAAAAACTTGTCAATAATCTCTTTGTCAGATTGATTTGTAAGTAAATTTCTAGCATCAAACGGCGAGATCCATCGAAGCTCATCTACTTCATCAGCAGAGGGCTCTGTCTCTGGAAGTTTGTACGCTTTCGCAGACCAAAAATGAACTTCTTTTGCAACGTCATCGCTTGTGTAATTTACAATGCCCAAAAATGGGCCAAATTTAGATTTAAAACCTGTCTCTTCCAAAACTTCACGAAATGCCCCAGCGATGTGGCATTCACCCCTATTTAGCTTGCCTTTTGGTATTGACCAATCCATAGATTTTGGTCTGTGAATGAGTGCGACTTCAATTACATCTTCATCCCTCTCACGCCATAGAACGGCACCAGCTGCTTGAATCTTTTTAGTATCCACTAGTTTCTTCCGCCTTTATTTCGTGTAATAAACTTGGATTGAATATCAGTTAATTCTTGAGAGAGATTGTTTTCATTTACTCTTTTCCAACTCGCATCCTGTTGGTGCCAGCTCGATGTTTTAGGATCCATTGATATATCTAAAATTTCTTGGAGTATGTTTTTGTGTGCAGCTTTATCAACTCGAACTAAACTCTCAACGCGGCGGTCAAGATTTCTGTGCATCAAATCTGCGCTTCCAATCCAATACTCATCAGCACCACCGTTTTTAAAATGATAAATTCTAGAGTGCTCTAGAAACCTTCCAAGAATTGAACGGACTCTAATATTTTCAGATAAGCCATGTACGCCGGGCTTAATGGAAGATATGCCACGGATAACTAGATCCACAGGAACACCTGCTTGTGACGCTCTGTATAAAGCTTCAATGAACTCTTCATCCAACAGGGAGTTAAGTTTGAATTGAATTCCGGAGATCTTCCCAATTTTTGCCATCTCAATCTCATTTTCAATTCTTTCAAGTAAGCCAGGTCTCAAAGTGCGGGGGGCAACTAGGAGACGTGAGAATGTTGATTGAGGTCCAAATCCTGAAAGTTGATTAAAGAGCTTAGTTAGATCCTCTGTTAGTTCAGGATCACTACTCATAATTCCGAGATCTTCATAAAAACGTGCTGTCTTTGGATTGTAGTTTCCTGTTCCAACGTGTGCATAACGACGAATTCCTGTGGCTTCATCACGAATAACAAGTGAAAGTTTGGCGTGAGTTTTAAAACCCATTAGTCCATAAACAACATGAACACCGACTGCTTCTAACTTGCGAGCCCAACGGACATTTGCCTGTTCATCAAATCGCGCGCGAAGTTCAATTACTGCAAGAACCTGTTTGCCTGCTTCGGCAGCTTCAATTAACGCCTCCATAATGGGAGAGTCACCCGAGGTGCGATAAAGAGTTTGTTTTATTGCTAAAACTTGAGGATCTTGCGCAGCATTTTGAAGGAATTGAACAACCGAAGTAGTGAAAGAGTCATATGGGTGGTGCAGCAATATTTCACCTTGACGGATTGCCGCAAAGAATAGATCTGGCTCTTCTGGATTTATCTCACTTAGAGCCGAAACGGTCTTTGATCTAAATGGCGGATACTTTAGGTTTGGAAAGTTTAAGGTAGTAATGCGCAGAAGATCGGTTAAATCTAGCGGAGCGGGAAGTGGAAAAACGTTAGATGGATTGATGTCTAGCTCTTCACACAACCTTGTTAGCAGTTTTGGGTCTACTCCCTCTTCTACTTCTAGTCGAACAGGTGGTCCAAATCTTCTACGTGATAACTCCTGCTCTAGGGTATTGAGCAAATCATCACTATCTTCTTCATCTAACTCAATATCTTGATTTCTAGTCACGCGGAAGGTGTAGTGATCTTGAATCAACATTCCTGGAAATAACTCTTGTAGATGAATGACTATCAACTCTTCGATGGGAATAAAACGAAGCGAACCAGTGGTGCTTGTCGGAATATATCGTGAAAGAATCGGTGGGACTTTTATACGGGCAAAAAACTCTGCTCCGTTATCTTGATTTTTTACTATGACAGCCAAGTTAAGTGAAAGCCCAGAAATATAAGGAAAGGGATGAGAAGGATCAACAGCAAGTGGAGTTAAAACTGGAAAAATTCGATCAGCAAATAGTTTTGTTACATAAACTCTTTCTGAGTCTGTTAATTCGTCCCAGGTGATTATTTCAATACCATTTTTACGCAGCTCTGGCATTAACTCATCTCTAAACAGTCGAGCGTGCCTTAAGGAGAGTTCCCCCGCTTTACGAGATATCTGTTCCAATGAATCTTGAGGTGTAAGGCCCGCGGAGTTTGCGGCGGTAATGCCTAACTCAATTTTTCCCAATACAGATCCAACGCGAACCATAAAAAACTCATCTAGGTTTGATGCGAATATCGTTAAATAGTTGACTCGCTCAAATAATGGAATGTTTTTATCTTCAGCCAGTTCGAGCACCCGCTGATTAAAAGCCAGCCAGCTCTGTTCGCGATCAATGAAAACATCTGTGGAGCTCACACCCAATGGTGACTTGCAAAGATGAACTTCAGGTGACGAGAAGGTAGATAAGAGGTACTTAATTTGCTTAATCCAGATGGGTAAGCGGCCACTTGATCGCGTGAGGATATTTACAGGTTCTTCCATCACCTGATGACTTGCCTCGTGCACGTCGCCATAACCATGGCAGTGCAAAAGTTATAAACCATAAAGTTGTGACACCAGTTTGGACAATTTTGGATGTCGGTTCTGCAGGTTCAAGTGGAGTTCGCCACGATGGATCAAATGGAAGATTAATGGTTTCTAAAACTGCTTGTGCTACCCGGTCGTGTCCCATTGGATTTAAGTGAAGACGATCAAATGCTAAAAAGCGTGGATCTTTTAGGGATTCCTCTTGATTGCCATCGCACAAAATTGCACCGACTTCTGCCGCAATCTTTCGGACATTCTCATTAAACTCTTTAAACCGTAGCTTCCATGATTCGGCTAAGCGTCCTTCTTTTCCACTATCTTCTAGAACTGTAAATAACATGACAGTGGCACCTGATGCAGCTATCTTTCGAACTGCTTGTGAATATAAAGGCAGCACAACGTCAGGATTGTATTTTGGGCGGATGACATCATTTGCCCCGGCATGAAATGAAACTAACGTTGTTTTATCAATTACTTGCAGCAGAGCAGGCTCTAACTGATCATCAATAACTTGATGCAACAATTTGCCACGTATCGAAAGATTTGCATATTGAAATCCCGGTTGATTCGCTGCCATAACATCGGCAACACGATCTGCCCAACCACGGTACTGGCCATATCTTTTTTCATCACACATGCCTTCAGTGAATGAGTCACCTAATGCAATAAATCGCTGGTATTTCATCGTTTGCCTAACCTACTTTTACTTATTTTTTGCGGCGTGCTTGGTCAATGTGAAACAGTGCAATTGAAGTTGCTACGCTTGCATTCAGAGATTCTGTTGTGGTACTGATTGGAATTGATACAACAAGATCGCATTTTTCCTTAGTTAAACGTGCAAGACCCTTGCCCTCTGAGCCAACAATGACCATAAGGGGCTCAGTAGCAACTTTCATTGCACTAATTTCTACATCTGATTCACCATCTAGCCCAACAACAAACATTCCAGCTTTTTTAGCTGCATCAATTGTGCGTGCAAGATTTGTAATCTGTGCAATTGGCAAACGTGCAGCTGCTCCTGCAGATGACTTCCAAGCCGATGCTGTCATAGTTGCTGCTCTGCGTTCGGTCATGATCACACCAGCTGCACCAAATGCTGCCGCGCTTCGAATAATTGCGCCAAGATTACGTGGATCAGTCACGCCATCTAGAGCAACAATTAATGCTGGATTTTTAGCACGTGAGAGAATCTCTTCAAAACTTGAATACTGAAATGGTTTGATTGCAAGGATAATTCCTTGGCTGTTGGGTGAGATTCCTTCTACTTCTGCGCGATGTGCTTCACGAATCTGAAGTCCTTGGTGAAGTGCAAGTTTTAAACTCTCTGCAACACGATCATCAACATCAATACTACGTGCAACTAAAAGCTCTGTTGCTGGAACATTTTCACGTAGCGCTTCAAGAACTGCGTTACGTCCTGCAACAATTTCTCCACGAGGTCGATCACCTTTTGGCATACGAGGTGAGCGAACTTCTTTTTTCTCTGCCGCTTTTTTGCGCTTTGCTGCTGCGTGGTAAGGACGATCTTCTGCTTTTGGAGTTGGACCTTTACCTTCTAAGCGGCGCTTGTTATTGCCGCCCGTACCTGATGATGGTCCTTTTTTTGATTGGCGAACTGCGCCTTTACGGGATGAGTTGCCAGCCATTTTTAATTCTCGTTTCAGTACTTAATTGATAGACCAGCGAGGTCCTTGAGCGGTGTCCTCAATTGTAATTCCTAAATCAGCAAGCCCATCACGGATTGCATCCGATGCAGCAAAATCCTTACGCTCTCTGGCCGATGCACGCTCTGCTAGAGCTAATTTAATAACACCGTCTAAGGCGGGAGTTAAATCAGAGCTACCAGATTGAACAAAAGCCAGATCAAAAGGGTCGCATCCCAAAACATCTAGGGCACCGCGAATCTCATTGGCATTTTTTGCAATCACTTTTTTGTCGTTGTCAGTTACAGCCTGATTTCCAAGTCGTAGATTTTCACTAATAGATGCAAGTGCTGTCGGAACAGCTAAGTCATCATTCATCGCATCTTTAAACTCTTGACTTAACTGCAATGAAGGTTTCTCGCCGATTATCTCTGTGGCTCGCTTTAGGAAATTTTCTATTCGGCGAAAGTTAGTTGCCGACTCCTCTAAGGCTGCCGGGGAATATTCCAACATAGATCGGTAATGAGCGCCCCCTAAATACCAACGAAGTTCTATTCCACGTACAGATTTTAGAATTTCATTTACCTGTAGCGAATTTCCTAATGACTTAGACATCTTTTCACCAGATTGAGTTACCCATGCATTATGTAGCCAGCGCTCGGCAAATCCATATCCTGCAGCTTCTGATTGTGCGATCTCATTTTCGTGATGAGGAAAAACTAAATCTAAACCTCCGCCATGAATATCAAACTTCTCTCCAAGATATGCGTGCGCCATTGCAGAACACTCTAAGTGCCAACCTGGTCGTCCCGGTCCCCACGGAGTTGGCCAAGAAGGATCTCCTGGTTTTGCAGCTTTCCATAGCGCAAAATCTCGAACATCTTTTTTGTTTGTCTCATCTGCATCTGCTGCTGCTTGTAAGTCGTCAATGTTTTGCCGTGAGAGAGTTAAATAACTCTTAAGTTTTCGAACCTCTAAATAAACATCACCATTACCCGGTGCATATGCAGCCCCGTTATCAATTAACTTTTGCATCAGTTCAATCATCTGCGTTATGTGCCCCGTTGCCCGAGGTTCATACGTTGGAGGCAAAATATTTAGCTCTGCATATGCTGCTGTAAAGACCCGCTCATACTTCATTGCCACTGCCCACCAAGGCATTTCATCGTGCTTTGCAGTGTGCAAAATCTTGTCATCAATATCGGTTACGTTTCGAATAAAAGTAACGCTATATCCTGATTTGATTAACCAACGTCTTAAAATATCAAAGTTGACTCCAGAACGAACATGGCCGATGTGTGGTGGGCCCTGCACTGTTGCGCCGCAAACATAAATAGAAACCTGCGATGGCTTAAGAGATTTGAACTCACTTACTTCTCGTGAGGCAGTGTCATATAAATGTAGCGTCACGGAATTTGCACCATCGCGGTTGCGATTGCACTCACACCTTCACCGCGACCTGTAAATCCCATTAAATCTGTTGTGGTTCCTGATACCGAAACAGGCGCACCCAGAGATTCGGTCAAAACCAACTGCGCCTCGTCTCTTCGTGACGAAATATTTGGTGTGTTTCCAATAATCTGCACAGCTACATTGTTAATTTCAAAACCCTTTTTAACAACGAAATCTCGCACTTGCTTGATCATTTCACAGCCAGATATGCCAGCAGTTTCTGGCTTATCGACTCCGAAAAAACTTCCGACATCACCTAATTGGCATGCAGACAAAACTGCGTCACAAATTGCATGTGCAGCTGCATCACCATCTGAATGTCCAACTAGTTTTTTTGTCTCTGGCCAAACCAAACCTGCGAGCGCAAGTGGCCCGCTATCACCAAATTGGTGGGCATCTATTCCTATGCCAGTTCGTAATTTAGAATTCAATGATCGTTGCTCTCAACAATTTCCTGTAACTTGGCAGAGGTTTCTTCTTCGCTATCGCCCTCAACAGTTACAAGAACTTCATCGCCACATTTAACTCCCAGTGTCATCACTCTTAAAACACTTGCACCATCAACTGGTGTACTTGGAGCGCCATCGACAATCTTTGCTAGGCGCACGGTATTTCCAGAGCCCTTTGCAGTTGATGCAAAAAGAGCGGCTGGTCGAGCATGAAGGCCAACGGCAGCGGCCACAACAGAGCGAAATTCTTTCATTGGGCTATCGTAACGGGAGCACGGGTAGTGTTTAATAGGAACATCTACTCAGCCATGTGAACAAATGTGAGGGTCTGAAAATGAGCACAAATCCCCTAGTGATGGGCCATCCATTGGCTTCAACTGAAAATGCACGCCATGCATTGTTATACATGTGCCGCATTAGAAAGTTTGAAGAAGCAGTAGAAGATTTGTTTGGACGCGGAATGATGCACGGAACGATGCACTTATCGATCGGACAAGAAGCATCACCAACAGGTATGTGCATGGCGCTAACAATTCAAGATCAAATTACATCAACCCACCGTGGACACGGTCACTGCATTGCAAAAGGTGCTGACCTGACACGAATGATTGCTGAGCTTCTTGGAAAAGAGATTGGCTACTGCGGTGGTCGCGGTGGATCAATGCACATTGCAGACGTTGAGACCGGAAACCTAGGTGCAAACGGTGTTGTAGGTGGCGGAATTCCAATCGCAGCAGGGGCCGCGCTCGCATCCAAGATGATGAAAAAGGGAACAGTTGCTGTTTCATTCTTTGGTGATGGCGCAATGAATGAAGGTGCATTCCATGAAGCAGCAAACTTGGCTGCAATCTGGAAACTACCAATGATTTTGTTCTGTGAAAACAATAAGTACGGAATGTCATCATCGACAGAGAAGGCATTTGCAATCGATGATTTGGCTGATCGCGGCAAGGGATATGGAATCCCTGGAGTAAACGTAAATGGAAATGATGTTGTTGAAGTTTATGAAGCAGCTCAGATTGCTGTTGATCGTGCTAAAAAGGGCGAAGGACCAACGTTAATTATTGCTGAAACATATCGTTGGAAAGGTCACTCTCGATCAGATAAGAACTTGTATCGAACAAAAGAAGAGATCGAAGAGTGGCGCCTATTAGATCCGATTCCAAAATTTATCGCTCGCGCAATTAAACAAAAGAAATTGACTCAAGAGCAGTGCGATGCGATTCAACAAGAGGCAACAGATGCCATTGTGGCGGCAGTAAATGAGGCAGTAAAGGCCAAAGCTGCCGACCCTGCTGGCTTATTAGATGCTGTATTCAAGAAGGTGTCAGCATGAGCGATCGCATGTTAACAATGGCCGAAGCGGTCCGCGAAGCTATGACCATCGCATTTGATGAACGCCCAGAGGTGTTTTTATTGGGAGAAGATGTTGGAATCTACGGAGGTGCCTTTGGTGTTTCCGGAGATATGTACCATCGCTATGGTTCAGAACGAGTACTAGATACTCCAATTGCAGAGCTTGGAATTGTTGGCGCCGCAGTTGGTGCTGCTCTATCTGGAATGCGTCCGATAGTTGAGATCCAATTTTCAGATTTCACTGCCCAAGCAATGGATCAGATTGCAAACCAGGCAGCAAAGATTCACTTCATGTTAGGTGGAGCACTGCACGTGCCAATGGTTTTGCGTACACCGCAAGGTTCTGGAACTGGCGCTGCTGCTCAACACTCACAAAATCTAGAGCCATGGTTTGCATCCGTGCCTGGATTAAAAGTTGTTGTTCCATCTAATCCTGCAGATGCAAAGGGACTACTGCTTGCATCTATTGATGATCCAAACCCTGTTATCTTCTTAGAGCACAAACTCTTATACAAGATCCCAGGTAGAGATCCAGTGCCAGAGGGTTCAGGGCGAATTCCATTAGGTGTTGCCAAAGTTGTTCGTGAAGGAAAAGATTTAACAATTGTTGCAACAGGAATAATGGTCAACAAGAGTTATGAAGTCTGCGAAAAATTAGCAGCCGAAGGCATTTCTATTACGTTGATTGATCCGCGCACAATTTCACCTCTTGATATGCAACCTGTATACGAGTCAGTTGAAAAAACTGGTCGTCTCATGGTTGTTCAAGAAGGTCCAGCACATGCAGGATTTATTAATGAAGTTATCGCCCAGATGGCTGGATCTTCATCATTTGGCTCACTTATCGCACCGATTAAGCGCCTAGCCGGAATGAATATTCCTATTCCATATGCACCACAGTTGGAAAAAGCTGCAGTTCCTCAAATTGAAGATATTGAAGCTGCAGCCCGAGAGATTGTTAAAAACTGGCGATGAGTTTCAAATATCCGGTTGTTATGCCCAAGATGAGCATGACCATGGAAACTGGAGAGCTTTTGCTTTTCCATGTAAAAGTTGGCGATCAGGTTAAATCTGGTGATGTTTTATTTGAAGTAATGACCGACAAGATCGACATGGAAGTTGAAGCACCAGCAGATGGAGTTATCGAAACTTTAGTTGGTAACCCAGGTGATGTAATTGAAATCGGTAAGCCAGTTTTAATCATGCTTACAGAAACAGAGGTTATGGCCTTTGATTTCGGTGGAGATTCAGCAGCCCCTGCTGCTCCTGTTGCAGAACCAGT
>WLHC01000001.1 GCA_009702925.1 Actinomycetota bacterium | reverse complement strand
CTTACCTCTTAATTTTTTTGGTAGCGATCCCGCCATCATCCCAATCCAAGCAGCAGCAAAAATTTGGTAGCCAAGCCAAGGACCCATGCCACCAGTAAGAAGTGCTGATGCAAACATTGAGATGATGCCCAACAAAAATCCGAAAGATGCCCCAAAGACGCGTGCACTTAAAATCAATATGAACCACATCGGTTCAATTCCAACCGCGCCAGCACCAAGTGGGCGCAGAGCAGCGATAATTGCAGACAGGATTCCGAGTAAGGCAATAGATTTTGCATCTAATCGCGAGTTAGAAACCTCGACAATCACAAGCACAACAGCCAGTGCGATTGCACTCCAGAAAATAAGTTGGGTTTGAGCCAAGTTTGAATTTGAATAGAAAAAGGGCCACAGAAAACCTGTAGCGCTCAATATCGACGCAGCAAAAAGAATCAGGATACTTCTCTTGCGGAACCTAACAACATCTGGGGTGAATCGGCTCATGATATTTCAATCGCTGCAGTTACATCCCTGACTCGCAACCAGGGATGTGGTGACATCACTTTTGCCACTTGTGGCGCAAATGCAGGAGATGAAAGCAAAACGTCAAGAGTTGTGCCATCTGCAACTTTTTCGCCATCGGCAATAAAAATGACACGGGTTGCCAATTCTGCAACTAGTTCGACATCATGCGTTGCAAGCACAACGCACTTGTCATAACGCTTGGCAAAGGAAACTAAAATCGAGAGAAGTTCACGTTTAGCCTGATAATCCAATCCACGTGTTGGCTCATCCAAAATCAAAACTTGCGGATTAGATGAGAGAACCACGCTCAGAGCTAGTCCAAGTCGTTGCCCTTCTGAAAGATCTCGAGGATGGGTGTGTCCGGATACTCCCGGTACAAGTTGTTCCAATAAAGCTGCGGTTGTGCCTGGTTTTACTTCATTGTCACTGTCGGCTTGTTCGCACTCTGAGGAGACACTTTGACCATAAAGAAGATCACTTGGCTCTTGTGAAATGTAGCCGATGCTTTCTCTTCGAGATTTGCCTTTTAAACTCTGCGGATCAACACCTGATACGTCAACGGTTCCTTTGTTATGTTGAGAAATTCCTGCTATCGCTTTGAGCAATGAGCTTTTTCCAGCGCCATTTCTTCCCATAAGAGCCACAATCTCGTTGCTAGAGATATTGGTGGTGAAGTTCTTTATCGCAACGTGGCCAGGGTAGGACACCGACAATGAATCGATCTTTATGCGCAATGATTTACTGGAGCTATTTTTAGGTTCAACGCTTTGGTATTTCTTATCCCGAAGATCCTGTGTCATTCTGCGCATCTCGCGCACTGTCGTTCCAATTTCTTGAAGGCCTAAAGCCCTTGCTAATTCAACGATGGGAGGTGCTATAGGGGAGTCAATCATAATTTGTTCGGTGGAACCGATCTTTGTTTCACCTTGGCCGTTGATATAGACAATGCGATCGGCGAATTGGATAACTCTCTCCAATTTATGTTCTGCGATAACAACGGTAAGACTTAAATCGTGAACCAATCTTTGGAGAATCGATAGAACTTCTTCAGCGGCAATAGGATCCAGAGCGCTAGTTGGTTCATCTAGAACAAGAACCTTCGGGTGCATCACCAAAGCAGCACCAATGGCAACTCTTTGTTGCTCACCTCCGCTTAAGGTTGCAATCGTTCGATTTCTAAGGGGCGCAAGACTTAAAAGATCTAGAATCTCTTCAACTCTTTTGCGCATGAAATCATTTGGCAGATTGAGATTTTCCATACCAAAGGCAAGTTCCTCTTCTACGGTATCTGTGACAAAGCCATTAAGTGGATTTTGCCCGACAATGCCAATCAGGTGTGATAATCCACCTGGCTTTACTAATTGAGTAGAGAGTCCATCAACGCTTACATCACCTGCCAGGATTCCACCCGTGTGATGAGGCACTAGGCCATTAATCAGGCGCAAAAGAGATGATTTGCCTGATCCAGTTGGTCCGATCACTAGGACCATTTCACCTTCAGCTATTTCCAGGTTCAAATCTTCAAGAACTGTTGTGGTCGAGTTTGGGTAGATTAATGAAACGTTAGAAAATTTGATCATGAAACACCAACAACGGCGATTGCAGAGATGATGACAAAAGAATCCAAGAAACTCCATTTAATTGGTCGGTATCGTGACCGCTTGGAACTAATGCCATACCCACGTGAATCCATCGCAGCAGCAAGATCTAATGACCGAGCCAGAGACTCTTCCAAAAGAGGAATAGCAATTCGCTTCCATGATTTGAAACCACGAAGTGATTGGCCTCGTAGCAATTGCGCTTGTCGAATCCGAGATGCAGCGGTTACAAGCTGGGGCAATGCAGAGGTTGCAATAACAATCGAAACACCAAATTCATAAACATAGACAGGAAGCGTGCGAAGCAGGCGATGCGGGCTTGTCAAAGATGCTGCAGCGCCGAAAATCAAAATGATTGCGCAAATCAAAATACCCTCACTTATTGCCGAGGTAAGACGTTCGGATGTAACCGCACCACCTATCCGGATGCCCGGCATCCAACTGGGTAATTGCACGATTGGAAGAGTTAAAACCGTGTTTCCTGGAATTGGGACTCCGATTAACATTCCAATAACTGTTCTGATTAACAAAATCCATATGGCGAGCTTGAGTGTCCATGAAAAACTTCTTCCCCATGGTGCATCTTCACGCAACCAAAAAACTAAACCTGCAACTGCGCCCACACATAGAAGGGTCAAAGCGGTACTTTGAAAGCGAACAACTGCAATCGCCAAAAGCCCAGACCAGATCCACCATGTCAGTGGGTGCAGCGAAGGTTTTTTCATCTCGATTTACTTACGAAATTCCTCTGGTGCTTCAACTTCAATTCCACACTCTTTTGCGGGATAACCATTAATTCCGCAAATCAATCCAGAACTTCCGGCATTGATCTTTGTAACTTGACCCAGCACATCACTTCCAAGAGCGGACTGATCAACGACGACACACTCTTGAACTAACTCAGGGGCCGATTCACCTTCGGGTTGCAAAGACTTAGGGCCAAAGTCAACTAGGAGTCCAATCCGTTTCTTTCCTTCAACTGCAGGGGTAGTTCCACAAATATCTTGAAAAGAAGGGGCTAATTTCGGAGCCGAAGCATCTGGCATTGCATCGCTACTAAAGGTGAAAGCCCAACCTTCTACGGAACCATCTTTAACATCTACGGTTGGCCCTGTCATTGCTGGCGTCCATGATTCATCGCCAGGAGCGGCTTGGAAGTAACCCCAATAGCGAAATCCTTTTTCAATTGGTGGATTACTGCAACCGCTTGCAAGCAATGCGATTGCGATTAGGGATAAAAATATTTTACGTTTCATTTCTGTGGAGCCTCTCAAATAATAAAGAGCATCACAGGGAGTGGACCGCACGAAGGTTTCGAAGGAAATATCCGAACCCGGCGTAAGGAGCACACCCCGCAAACCTCGGCGGGTGTTTTCTCGAATCTCTCTAAATAGGTAATCCGACTTACTTCACTAACTTTTTGTAGTTCCACTCTCTGATGAGACGGGGAGCTAGAAAGCTATGAAGTTCACGGTTGCGGGTCAGCGTCGGATTTGCACCGAACTTCCCCCACTTAGTGAGCTATTTAATTGTGTGCATACCAAACCATAAGGAGTGCAGGTTGGCAACAAGGCTCGCATGCCCCACGGTATTATCTTCAATCAAAGGCAAAAAACCTCTACTTAAAACTCTCGCCAACTTTAACTGAAGGATGTGGCGCACGCAGCCTTCTCATTTGTGTTGATCGCAGCCAGGCATACATACCTAAGCCCTTAGTTGGTGCATCGGGAAATTTCTCTGAAACAATTCTGCGAATGCGACGGGCAAGAAAGAACCCATCAATAACTGCAAATAGTAAAACGCCGTACATCAGAGCGATTGCTGCAATCTGTACTGCGGCTACAGGGATTAACGTCAAAATGAGCACTAAGAAAATAATCGGAAGAAAGAATTCCCCTGTTGACCTTCTGGAATCTACATAGTTGCGTACAAATCTGCGTACAGGCCCGCGGTCGCGAACTGGCAAAGCCGAGTCCTCACCACGCAGATAGGCAGCACGTTGAATCATGCGGTTTTGCTTTGCAAGAGCTTTAGCCGCTTTTTTCTGCTCTTTGCCAACGATTGGCGATAAAGACGATTTCTTTCTTTTGGACTCGGATTCTTTGCGCTTAGGTGTGGCGCGACCTTTGCCTTTGCTGTCTTGTCCTTGAGGTGTCATGCGACGAATTGTAGAGGGCGCATTGCCCAAGTTAAACTCGCTAGCCGGTGATGCGGGGAGTAGTATTTGCCGTATAGATCGAGGCAACAGGGACTTTTAGCTAGGGAGAACAAACATGACAACTGAAGCAACCACAACAACTACAGGTATTTTGTTAACTGATGTTGCCGCATCAAAGGTCTCAGCTTTATTGGCTCAAGAGGGTCGGGATGATCTAAACCTTCGTGTGGCAGTTCAGCCAGGTGGTTGCTCTGGGTTGAAATACCAGTTGTACTTCGATGATCGAAACATGGATGGTGACATCGTTCGAGAATTCGGTGCAGTAAAAGTGATTACTGACAAAATGAGCGACCCTTATCTTTCAGGTGCAACAATTGATTTTGTAGATACGATTGAAAAGCAGGGATTTACGATTGATAATCCAAATGCGGCTGGTTCATGCGCATGCGGCGATTCTTTCAACTAAAAAAACTTATTACACATAGGATCCCAACATGAAAATCGGTGTTGCGGGCTCTGTTGGCGTTGACCATTTAATGGTTTTTTCGGGGAAATTTACCGATTCACTGGTTGAAGGATCTCTGGAGAAAGTCTCGCTATCTTTTCTAGTAGACAGCATGGATGTTCGGCGCGGAGGATGTGCGGCCAACATAGCTTTCGGGATGGGCGTTCTTGGACTCGAACCAATTCTTATAGCTGCAGTAGGAAAAGACTGGGCAGATTATGACTCCTGGTTAACTCGCCATGGCGTCAACACCTCGCAAGTTCATATTTCAACAACCCTTCACACGGCTCACTTTGTTGTCACAACAGATCAGAGTTTGAATCAAATTGCATCTTTTTTCCCAGGGGCCATGAGTGAGGCCAGAAACATTGAGCTCTCACCAATTATGGAAAAAGTAGGCCGATTAGACATGATGGTCATCTCTCCTGATGATCCGACAGCAATGCTCAATCACTCAGATGTGTGTCGCCAACTTTCTATTCCCTTTGCAGCTGATCCATCTCAACAGATGGCGCGCATGAATGGTGATGAGATTAAAGCCCTCATTGAGGGAGCGACATATCTTTTTCTTAATGAGTATGAACTGGCGCTAGCGATCCAAAAAACTGGTTGGAGCGATCAAGAGATTCTCGATCGAGTTAAGTATCGGGTAGTCACCCTAGGTTCTAAGGGCGCGAAAGTAGAAAGTTCAGCCGGTGAGTTTGTCCAGGTTGGGTGTCCGACAGAAAAATCAAAGATGGATCCAACTGGTGTGGGAGATTCTTTCCGATCAGGTTTCATTGCTGGGCTTTCTTGGGGAGTTTCACATGAACGCTGTGCACAATTGGGGGCGATGATCGCTACCTACGTCATAGAAACTTTAGGTACTCAGGAATATAGATTTACCAAGACGGAATTTGTGGAGAGATTTGCCGTTGCGTATGGCCAAAGCGCCGCCGATGAAATCGCCCTCCACCTGAAATAGCCCAGGACAATAAATAGCCCCAACTGGGTGTGAGGAGTGCCACCACTTACTGCCCATGGACTCATGCAACGCTTACAGCAAATACAAACTATCCTTAGCCCCATGCGATTGAGCCCTTTCATTAAGCGCCTCAGAGGGCTTTTCTTGGTCACGCCAGTGCTTTTTCTGGCAGGCTGTTCGCAAGTCTCAGGACTAGGTTTAGAAAAAGGCGTAACAAGTGTCAATGAACAAACTGTTCCACTATGGCAGGGCGCTTGGATTGCCGGTGGAGTAGTCGGTGTTATCACTCTTATTTTAATTTTGTGGCCGGCTGTTTTCCATCGTGCCAAAAAAGATGGACCTGAATTTCCAAAACAAACACAGTACAACATACCTATTGAAGTGCTTTATACGGTGATCCCTTTAATCATTGTTGGGGTTTTGTTTTATTACACCGTTCAAAAGCAAAACGTCATCACCAAGACAACCGGTAGTTATTCACATGAGATTTCAATCAATGCATTTCAGTGGTCCTGGCAGTTTGAATATCCTGAGGCAGGTCCTGATGCTGTTGTAACAGGCACAACGGGGCAGCCGCCAACATTGGTCGTTCCTATTGGCGAACCAGTCAGATACACATTAAATGCAAACGATGTTGTCCATGCCTTTTACGTACCGAGTTTTGCTTTCCAGATGCAAGCACTTCCTGGAGTAACCAATCACTTTCAATTTACCGCTAATAAACTAGGTGAGTACGTAGGTCGTTGCGCGATGCATTGCGGCCGATTGCACACCTACATGCTCTTTAAGGTCAAAGTAGTAACTCTCGCTGAATATGACGCTTATCTTGAAACCTTTAAGGGGGGCCCAGCATGACAACTTATGCCGAACGTCCAACAATTTCCTCGATGCCTCCCATGCAGTCTCCTAAAGGCAAATCTTTCGTTAAGTGGATTACTTCTACCGATCACAAGACGATCGGTTACCTTTACTTACTTACCTCTTTTGCCTGGTTTCTAGTAGGGGGAGTTTTGGCTCTTGCCCTGCGTACGGAGCTTGCCCGCCCCGGCATGCAATTCTTGAGCACTGACCAGTACAACCAAATTTTTACAATGCACGGAACGATCATGTTATTGATGTTTGCGACACCGCTGTTTGTTGGCTTTGCAAATGTGATCATGCCGTTGCAAATTGGCGCCGCGGACGTTGCCTTCCCTCGTCTGAATATGCTTTCGTACTGGTTGTACTTATTTGGATCTTTGATGGCCTTTGGCGGATTCCTCTCACCTGGGGGAGCAGCATCATTTGGTTGGACTGTTTATGCACCTTTATCAAATGCAACATATTCACCAGGGATCGGCTCTGATCTTTGGCTCATAGGACTTGCAATCAGCGGTGTGGGAACAATTCTCGGAGGCGTTAACTTCATAACAACAATTTTCACAATGCGCGCTCCCGGAATGACAATGTTCCGCATGTCCATTTTCTCGTGGAACGTACTATTGACAGCAATTCTTGTCTTACTTGCATTCCCACCTTTAGCAGCAGCGTTGCTTGGCCTAGAGGCCGATCGATTGTATGGAACTAACCTGTTTAATCCAGAAAATGGTGGGGTTATGTTGTTCCAGCATCTTTTCTGGTTCTTTGGCCATCCCGAAGTTTATATTTTGGCTCTTCCATTCTTTGGAATAGTCACAGAAATTTTGCCGGTCTTTAGTCGCAAGCCAATATTTGGTTACAAAGGTCTGATTGCCGCAACTATTGCTATCGCAGCGCTATCGGTTTCTGTTTGGGCCCACCACATGTTTGCAAGTGGCCAAGTACTTCTTCCATTCTTCTCATTCATGACGTTCCTTATCGGCGTACCAACAGGGGTTAAGTTCTTCAACTGGATCGGAACTATGTGGCGTGGTCACGTTACTTTTGAGACACCAATGTTGTGGGTCATGGGCTTCTTAGTAACCTTCTTATTTGGTGGAATTACAGGAATTATCCTGGCGTCTCCACCTCTTGATTTTGCTGTTTCAGCTACTTACTTTGTCGTTGCACACTTTCACTATGTTCTCTTTGGAACAGTGGTATTTGCTATGTTTGCTGGCTTCTACTTCTGGTGGCCTAAATTTACCGGCCGGATGCTCAATGAAACTTTAGGGAAGATCCATTTCTGGACTTTGTTTGTAGGGTTTCACTTAACTTTCCTTATTCAACACTGGCTTGGAATCAAGGGCTTCCCACGACGATATGCTGATTACTTAGCTACTGACGGCTTTACATTCATGAACACTGTTTCAACAATTGGCTCCTTCTTGCTGGCCCTTTCAATGATTCCATTTGCAATAAACATTTGGATCACTCGAAATGCACCGCTAGTTCAGGTCGATGATCCATGGGGCTATGGCTCTTCACTTGAGTGGGCGACATCTTGTCCACCACCACGTCACAACTTCCTGACAATGCCTAGAATTTCAAGTGAGCGTCCTGCTTTTGACCTTCATCATCCGCATATCAAGACAGAAGGGCATTAATTAATCATGAAGGCATCATGGAAACTATTTGGTGGTCTTAGTGTCTTCTATTTTTTGCTCACTGTCGTTTATTGGTATGTGGGTGGAGAAGAAGTTGGCATAGCCGGGTTACTACTTTCTGGCTGTCTAGCAGGCATGGTTGGCTTCTATGTTTGGTTTACGCAAAAACGAATCGGTGTAACACTTCCGGAAGATAACCTAACGGCTGAAATCTCAGATGGTGCCGGAGAGCTCGGTTTCTATTCCCCTCATTCTTGGTGGCCACTTCCTGTAGCACTTGCTGCTTGCACGATGGGGCTCGGATTAATCATCGGCTGGTGGCTTGCGCTCATTGGTCTAGGAGCATTAGTGATCTCTGTAATTGGAATGGTTACTGAGTATGAAAAGCCCCTCACATCTCATTAATGTTTAAGGTTTTTCATGAGTGACATTCGGGCGCAGATTCTTCCCACAGTTGATCCATTCAAAACAGCGGCAAGAATTACGATTGAGGCTACACCTGCCACAATTTTCGATTTACTTTCAAATCCACGGGCACACCATCGATTTGATGGATCGGGAACAGTTAAGGATGCAATATCAGGCCCGGAGCGTTTGTTTCTTGGGGCAACTTTTTCTATGTCTATGAAAATTAAAGTGCCATATCGAATCAAGAATACCGTTGTTGTCTTTGAAGAGAATAAGAAGATTTCATGGTGTCACCTAATGAAATGGACTTGGACATACGAACTTCAAGATTTAGGAAATGGATCCACCCAAGTCACTGAATACTTCGATGCTAGCAAGATTCCGGTAATTTCTCGTTGGTGGCTTAAGAAAACAGGAGCAATGGCACACAATCCAAAGTGGATAGCTAAGTCATTAGTTGCACTAAAGAAAATAAGCGAAGCGTAAATCAGATTTAGTGGTTTTCGATCTCCTTGAGATCTTCGACTGAAACCTTTGGAACGGCCTCTGCATTAGCTTTACTCAATCGAGCACGTAGCTTATTTTTCAAAGCACCAGCTCTCTTAACTCCTCGAGCGTCCACGGCAGGAAGATCTAAAGCAGGCATTTGCTCATGAGATGTAAGAATAAATGCCTTCTCTGGAGATATTGGCTCGTGTACTTCTACGAACTCACCACTTGGCATGCGAAGCAAGCGACCAGTTTCGCGGCCATGCAGTACTAATTCACGATCTGCTCGTTGAAGAGAAAGACATAATCTTTTCGTAATAATGAATGCAAGAGGAGGAAGTATGAGCACTCCAAATCGCGTTCCCCACATAATTTGATTAATTGAAAGATCAAAGTGCGTAGCAATCAAGTCATTTCCACCATTGATGAGTGTGACCATCATGAACGTAAGTGACATTGCACCGAGCGCAGTGCGATTTGGTGCGTTACGAGGACGATCCAGTAAGTGGTGTTCGCGCTTATCGCCTGTGATCCAGCTTTCAATAAATGGATACAGAGCCATTCCTGTAAACAAAATTCCTGGAATGATCAATCCAGGAATCAAAATGTTCCACGAAACTGTATATCCGAAGAAATAAGTTTCAATTGGTGGCGCCATACGAACAAGCCCATCAAGCCAGCCCATGTACCAGTCCGGCTGTGAACCAGCAGAAATCTGAGCAGGTGTGTAGGGACCGTAGAGCCAGATCGGGTTTATCGACGCAACAGCGGCTAGGAACGCCGTAACACCAAAGACAATAAAGAAAAATCCTCCAGCTTTAGCCATGTACATAGGCATCAATTGATAGCCGACCACATTCTTTTCAGTTCGTCCAGGACCTGGATACTGCGTGTGCTTCTGGTACCAAACCAACATCAAGTGCACCGTTATCAAAGCTAAAAAGGCTCCAGGTAGCAACAGAACGTGAACTATGTAAATTCTCGGAATGAACAATTCACCGGGGAAAACACCGCCAAAGGCAAAGTATGAAAGATAGGAACCGACAACAGGAATAGCTTGAATTATTGCCTCTGCGATTCGAATACCTGTACCTGACAAAAGATCATCTGGAAGAGAGTATCCAAGGAAGCCTTCAACTATTCCCAAAGTAAGTAGCCCAACACCGATGATCCAGTTTCCTTCACGTGGTTTACGGAAAGCACCTGTGAAGAAAACTCGCAACAAGTGAGCAACGATTGCTGCCATAAAAATTAGCGCAGCCCAGTGGTGAATCTGGCGCATTAATAAACCACCGCGTACCTCAAATGAGATGTGCAATGCCGATGCGTAGGCGGCCGACATCTTGACACCTTCTAGTGGTTGATATGCGCCTTCATAAACAACTTCGCGCATTGAAGGGTCGAACCAAAAAGTTAAGAATGTGCCTGAAAGTAGCAAAATAACGAAGGAATAAAGTGCGACTTCACCAAGCAGGAAAGACCAGTGATCAGGAAAGACTTTCTTCAAACTCTTCTTTAAGAATGCGGCAGCACCTGTTCGCTCATCAACATAATTAGCAACTTGGCCGAGCTTTGCTTCAACTGTCATGATTTTTCACGCCCCCAGAAACTAGGTCCTACCGGTTCAGAAAATGGCTTACGGGCAATGAGGTAGCCCTCATCGTCCACAGTGATATCTAACTGCGGAAGTGGTCTGGCCGCAGGTCCAAATATCACCTTTGCGGCGCGAGTCACATCAAATGTCGATTGGTGACATGGGCACAGCAGATGCTTTGTCGTTTGTTCATACAAAGCCACTGCGCAGCCCATGTGGGAACAGATCTTTGAGAAGGCGATAATTCCCTCATGCGTCATAGCAAGGCGGTCAGGTTCCAAATTGAACTCTGAAGGACGTAGGCGAATCAATAGCAGCGCATCTTTTGCGATGTCATCTAAATGGCGATCTTTAGGATCGGCAAACTCAGGCATAACTTGGGCCACAGAGCCAACCTCTAAATCTGAAGCTTTGATTCGGCGATCACCAGGGTCGGTCACTAAGTAAGTTCCTGATTTCCAGTTGGTCTTTTTTTGTTCTGGGCCAGGCAGTGGACCTAAATCACGCAACAACAAAATTGGCGAAAGGGCTGACAATCCAAGTGCAGCGCCCAGAGATCTCTTGATCAGAGAGCGACGACCAAGACCGGAACTAGCAGCACCTTCTTTTACGGTATCAACAAAGTCTTTTCGATCTTGCTCTGGTGAGCGAAACTCATGACGCTGCATCACAACTTCTTGATCGGGCATCAAAGTTTTTGCCCAATGAATTGCGCCCAGCCCGATAAAGAACAGCGCAATTGCCATACCTAAGCCAAGACCTAATTGGTGCGCGTTTTGATTACCCATGATTGGGATGAAAACAAAAACATCATCTGGAATAAAGACATAAGAAATGATCAGCAAAACAGTTCCTAGCGCCGAAATGCCAAACATTGCAGCAACTTGTCGTTCTGCGCGATCTGCAGCCTTTGGATCAGTGTCAGTTTTGCGATGAACGTGTGCGGGCAGACCTGGATCTTTAATTGGTTCGAGTTGACTGCTCATGTAGTTACTTCGCCTTCGTGGCAAGCCATACGGCTACACCGATTAATAGACCAAGCCCTAATGTCCATGCAAGTAAACCCTCTGTCACGGGACCAACGCGACCCAGTGACGCACCACCCAAGTTGGGTTCAGCCTCTGCAGATTTAATCCATTTGATGATTGAAAGTTTTTCTTCTGGAGTAATAGTTTTGTCATTAAATACTGGCATTGCCTGTGGACCTGTGACCATAGCTTCATAGATATGTTTTGGAAGTACACCCATAACTGTTGGGGCATATTTTCCTTGAGTGAGAGCGCCACCTTGTCCAGCAAAGTTGTGACACATTGCGCAGTTGTTTCTAAACAACTCTCCACCTTCGGCAGTACTTCCATCTCGTTCGAAATTAAGTAATTCCATGCCAGGAATTTCTGGACCTGGTGCAAGAGATGCAACATAGGCGGCTAAAGCTGCTACTTCTTCATCGTTGTAAACAGGAGCCTTTCGCATTGCCTGTGTGCTCATATCGGCCATTGGCATACGCCCAGTGCCAACTTGGAAGTCAACAGAAGCTGCGCCAACTCCTATCAGTGACGGTGCAACAGACACACCTTCAGCATTAAGCCCGTGACATGAAGAGCATCCCTTTAAGAAAATCTGTCTGCCTTCTTCAATCAATGTTGAACGCTCAACCGCGCTCATTTCATTGGCCGTTGTGGCGCTTGCGACACTAAAGGTTCCGCCGATACCAAGTAAGGCAAATATCAACAAAAGTGGTGCAGCTGCCTTGTGGCGGCGAAAGCGCGATATCCGTTTCACATTTTTCCTTTGCTACTTAATGAGATAGATCGCAGAGAAGAGAGCGATCCATACGACGTCGACGAAGTGCCAATAATAAGAAACCACGATGGCTGTTGTTGCCTGTTGACTAGTGAATCTGCGTGCTTTTGATACTCGGACCATCACGATCAAAAATGCTATTAATCCTCCAGTAACGTGAAGGCCGTGAAACCCAGTTGTTACGTAAAAGACAGAACCATATGCATTAGAAGAAAGGGTCAAGCCTTCACTTACTAGAACTGCATACTCATAAACTTGACCTGCAACGAAGAAGGCACCCATGAGAACAGTTAGAGCAAACCATTCACGCATTCCCCATTTATTAATTTGAAACAATGATCCGGTCCTTCGATTTTGAAAGCGCTCTGCAGCAAAAACACCGAACTGGCAAGTAACTGAAGAGAGAACCAAAATAGTTGTGTTGAATGCTGCAAAAGGAATACTGAGTAGCTCAGTCGACTCCGCCCAGATTCCTGGGCCTTGCACTGCACGTATTGTGAAGTACATAGCAAAAAGTGCGGCAAAAAACATTAACTCACTTGATAGCCAGACAATCGTTCCGACAGCTACGGCGTTGGGACGAGTGATTTTGTGATGGTCAACAATGCTGGTCATGGGGGAGATTATTCCCGAAAATGATGCTCCCGTCTGCCTGGCTACCCCTCAAACCCCATCGATTTCATGCCCGATTGGGTGAAACCGATCACTGCTATGGAAAGCTTTTTGAATCGAAGAAATGGGTAGAAACTGGCTTTACTGGCAATAGACTTTTACCTATGGCCGATACAAAAAAACATATCATTGTCTATTCAGATGATTCGACTGTTCGCGCCTCTGTAATCTCTGCTTTGGGAAAAAGGGCTGCAAAGGACCTTCCAGAACATGAAATTCGTGAGTTTGCTACAGCGCCAGCCTTGAGGGCCTATATAGATACCAAGAATCTCTCAGGTGGTTTTAGAGCAGACTTGTTCATCCTTGATGGAGAGACTTCGCCAGAAGGTGGATTAGGTGTTGCTAGACAATTAAAAGATGAAGTTTTTAATTGCCCTCCCGTTTTAGTAATCACTGGAAGACAGGAAGACTCTTGGCTAGCTGCGTGGTCGATGGCGGAAGCATCGGTAGTACATCCAATTGATCCATTCACATTGGCAAAAACGGCGGCAGAGCTACTGCGCGGAGCAACGCAAGCATCTGCTTAACTCTAACTATGAGTGATTCTCAGTGGCAGGAACACATTTCAGTTTTGGAATCTGGACGCAATTTATCTGTTGAATCGGTTCAGTGGTGCATGAATGAAATTCTCACTGGCCAGAGTTCAGATGAGACGATTAAAAGGTTTTTACTTTCTTTAAAAGCTAAAGGTGAGACACCTGAGGAAATAGGCGCGCTTGTTTCACAGATGTATAGATATTCGAGTCCCATAACGATTACCGAACGTGCCGTCGATACAGTCGGCACAGGTGGTGACGGAGCAAACACAATAAACATCTCTACAACTGCAGCAATCATTGCTGCAGCAGCAGGGGTTAAAGTTATGAAGCATGGAAATCGTGCCGCCTCGTCAAAATCTGGATCAGCAGACTTACTGGAAAACCTTGGAATCAATATCAACTTAGATGGAAGGGCAGTCGAAACAACCTTTTCCAAACTAGGAATAGGCTTTTGTTTTGCGCCAATTTTTCATCCTGCAATGCGCTTTGCAGCCTCTGCACGAAAAGAATTGGGCGTACCAACAGTTTTCAATATTTTGGGTCCACTTGCTAATCCTGCACAACCAAAGGCCGCGGCTATTGGAGTTGCTAATAAGGAGATGATGCCGGTGACGGCACAAGCTCTTTCAGAAAAAGGTGCAGATGCTTTTATTTGCAGGGGAGACGACGGAATTGATGAGATAACTCTGGCAACAACAACGACTGTACTAATTCTCTCTGATGGAAAGATTACATCTGAAAAATTTGATCCATCGGAGCTGAAAATATCCCGTGCTCCATTATCAGATTTAAAGGGTGGCGACGGTTCTCATAATGCAGGCATAACCTCTGCGATTTTCGATGGTGAACATGGTGCGCCTCGGGATGCTGTTTTGTTAAACGCCGCCGCTGCAATCGCAGCTTATGACGCCCGATTTGATTTGAATCTCATTGAGCGAATCGCTTTAGGTCTAGAAAGAGCTACAGAGGCAGTTGATTCAGGGGCAGCTAAAGAGTTAGTGCACCAATGGGCAATACTTAGCCAACAACTTCACATTGCTCCTTAGACTTCGGCTTCAATTTGAAGGTGTAGAGAAATTCCAATTTAGGCGTACTCTCAACTCATGGCAATAAACGGCGCTCCCCAAGGTTGGATTTCAGACTGGACTGCTGCAGGACACGGTGAAAATTCAAGAATTGGAATCATCTTGGTTCATGGATTCACTGGATCGCCAGCGTCTATGCGCCCCTGGGGAGAGTTTTTGAATGCAAAAGGTTACTCCGTAAGAGTGCCATTACTGGCAGGACATGGAACTAAAGTTGAAAACCTCAACAAAGTTAAATGGCAGGAATGGCCGGCGAAGATTATTTTTGAGATAGAACAAATTTCGAAATCGTGTGACCAGATTGTTTTGATTGGACTATCAATGGGCGGCGGCACAATTCTCAATGTAGCCGCGTCCCTATCCGGAGAGAACAAAAATATCGTTGGGCTTATTCTGGTCAATCCAATGATTCATGTGCGAGGGGTTCCAGCCGAGTTGGCATATTTTCTATCCCGTTTTCAATTGCTACGAAAAAGTGTTGGAGATGACATAAAGCGACCAGGAATGACCGAGTGGGGATATGACGCACTTCCAACCCGAGGCGTTCATCAGCTCCTGAAAATGCTGCGAATTACTAGACGAAATCTTCCGAAAATAAAGATCCCTCTGCAGTTATTTCATTCGGTTGAAGACCACACCCTGCCAGTAAGTAATACGGAGATTGTCCTGAGAGAGATTGGATCACTAGAGAAGAATAGAATTGAACTGGTAAATAGTTATCACGTCGCAACTATGGATTATGACCAGGAGTTAATCTTTCAAAACTCATTAACATTTATAGAAAGTGTGAGCGCTAAGTAAAACTATTTAATCAGCTACAGATCCCCGGAAATGATTAAATCAGATAGTTGATTACGCTCGCGTGGTAGCACTTCGCGTTCTCTTGCTTGTCCTTCAGGAAGATTTTCTGCCGGCCCTTGTCGTCCGATTGCCAGAATAACAATGCAATCTCGTTGGCCGGAAATATCAAATGACTTATTCATTTTCTCCTTATCAAAACCAACCATTTGGTGAACAATAAATCCTCGATGGTGAGCCTCAACGGTCATTTGTGAAACAGCTAAGCCTGTATCAAAGAGAGCTATCGGAGGGTAAATATGGCCTTCGGTCTTTTGTTCAACCACGACTGCTATCAGCGCCGATGCATTTGGTGCCCATACTTGATTGAATCCTGATATCGCGTCACATATTTTTTGAAATGATTCATCTCCACGCCTAGAGAGAATAAATCTCCAAGGTTGGAAGTTGTATGAAGAAGGAGCCCATCTGGCTGCCTCTAAAAACGCTGTCATATCTTCAGTCGAAATCAAAGCCTTGGGATCAAAGGAGCGAGGGCTCCAACGATCAGTAAGAATGGGATGAATTGGAACAGATGTTTGGGCTTTTTTCTGCATGACCAAACTCTAGACCAATTTAGCGACAGGCGCGTTAGTTAAACCAGCGAACCATTCCAATAACTCCGGCGGTCGCGTAAAAAAATTGAAGAAAGAGAATTCCATTGTGCCCACTGATCTTGGCCCATATTCCAATCAACACAGATGAACTCAGTAAAAGCGTAAATCCAATAAATTCAGCTCCGATATTTGCTGCTATTAGCATGGAGTAAACAATTGCAGTAACAACTCCACTCCACTCTAAAACTTTAGCTCGTGTCATGGCTACCTCATTTCGGCTGAAACTATTTTATTAATAGGTACTTTTACGTGGATTCGTTTACTGTGGATCTCTTGGGGCTACAACCATTTCGTCGATATCAATTCTATGTGCTTGAAAGGAATTAACAGCGGATTCACTTGGATAGCCGATCGCAATGCCACAGAGCAATCGGTAATCCTTAGAAATATCAAACTCTTTTCGCACTACATCATCCCAAACCGCAACAGCGCCTTGGGCGCAGGTGCCAAGACCATGAGAGTGAGCAGAGAGCATTAGGTTCGACATCATTAAGCCAGCATCTGATGCGGCGTAAATGTGAAGGCTTTTATGAATGTAAATGAACAGTTCTACGGGTGCACCAAAAAATGAATAGTTCTTTGCCCACTGCTGATCTCGGGCCGCCCTGTCGCCTCGCTTAACTCCAAAAAGTTCATAGAGTTCCTTACCAACCCTTTCCGATCGCGGCTTCAGCTCTGCTGGATATGGCTTTGCAATGCTTCGATTACTTGTGGGAAGACCGTAGCGAGAGTAAAGAATTCGAAACTTATGAACTATGCCTTTTCGTAGAATTCGCGAGAGAACGGCCCAACGGGATAAGAACTCGGAACTAATTCGATCGCGGGTCTGTCCTGTTGCCACGGCAACTTTGAAAGGTCGAGTGTTAGACCAACTTGCTGCAGTAAGAGCGTCTTCAAGAATTTGATCGAGAATCTCTTGGGGGATAGGAGTTGGTAGAAAATCTCGCGTGCTTCTGCGTGAGGCAAGAAACCTCGAGAAATTTTCTGGGTTAATTCCAGTATATGAATTATTCACAGGACAAGCCTAGCGACAAAGCATGATACTCATTGGTAATCGGTTAAAAACTATAGAAAATTAGATATGTCGCAAGTGTGAACATAATTGCCGCAACGATTAGATCTAGAACTTTCCAAAAAATTACCTTCACCATAAATCGAGCAGCCATTTTGGAACCAAATCCGATGAAGAAAAACCAAAGAAAACTGGCGGTCATCGCACCGAAAGTAAAGAACCATTTGTCCGTAGGGAATTGATTTGCGATGCTTCCCAAGAAAATAACGGTATCTAAATAAACATGGGGATTAAGGAAAGTCAGTCCAAGAACTGTAAGAATAGTTTTCTTCCTGGAAACAATTGCTCCTTGCTCCAAGGTCAGCGAGTTGTGCTTAAATGCCGAACGCAGTGATTTGATACCAAAAAAAGCTAAGTAGGTAACTCCAAACCAGCGGACAACTTCTAGTACTTGTGGGGCTGATTCGATCGCCTTGCCTAAACCTGCTGTGCCCGCGGCAATTAACAAGGCATCTGAGATTGCACACAAGAGGACAACGATGAGTACATGTTGGCGTTGAAGACCTTGCCTTATGACAAATGCATTCTGGGCACCGATTGCAATTATTAGAGCCAAACCAGAGGCGATACCAGAGGTAAATGCAATCATGAACACAGATTGTACATCAATAAACTAATCAGTCGGTGGACGATACTGGGATCGAACCAGTGACCCCCACAATGTCAATGTGGTGCTCTACCGCTGAGCCAATCGTCCTCGGTGGTCAAACTATACAACAGCAGATTTATATCAGATAGCCAGAATGTGTTTGGTTATCGAGCGAAATCATCTTCGATACGCTCAATATCATCTTCTCCAAAGTAGGTCCCTGTTTGTATCTCAATAAAAACCAATTCCTTATCGCTAGTATTTCCAATACGGTGAAGTTGTCCAACAGCTACATCAACTGTCTCACCTGATTGTTTTGTAAACGTTTGCCCATCAAGAACAACAGTGGCAGTACCAGAAACTATAAACCAGTGTTCAGCACGCTTCTGATGTCTTTGATATGAAAGTCTGGCACCGGGATTTACATAGATGCATTTAACTTTGTGAACCGAAGATTCTTGAAGAATCTCATAATGACCCCATGGTCTTTTTGATTCATCAGACAAGGTGTTCACCTCAGTTCTTATCCTTAAGATCTTGCGATCATTTCTTTGTAGATAATGGAGGTCGGGACGGGATTTGAACCCGTGTAGAGGGATTTGCAGTCCCTTGCCTCGCCTCTCGGCCACCCGACCATAGAAAAATCGCTGGCTAACAAAAATTTATGAAAATTTTTGCCTGAGGTGCGATTATCAGAGCGGACGACCGGGTTCGAACCGGCGACCTGAACCTTGGCAAGGTTCCGCGCTACCAACTGCGCTACGTCCGCGAGGAAGTTAAATCTATCGCAGGGGAGGCCTAAGCGCCAAAGTGAGAAGCATTGGTTAGCGTTCTCCCGTGTCCACTTCACATGACGATGCCTTCTTCTGGATGGGAGGCAGATTAGCCACAGATTTAATTGAGATTTCTACAGACCCATCTTCATTGTCAGATGGTGGTTTTTGGGCAGTGAGCACGACATTTGAAGGTGGATTTATTGCAGCAAAGTTTGCAACTGTCGAAGAAAAAGAATTTCCAACTTATAACTGGGAGCCTCTTATCCAAGAATGGACAAGCTCCTTAAATCAAAGCGAATATGTTGGTTATGTAGATCGCATTAGGCAATCTATTGCCGACGGATGGGTATATCAGGTCAATGCCTGTCGAATCTTAAGTAACAGTTTGCAGGTAAGTTCACTGCGTGGATTATTTAGCAAAATACTAAAAGAAAATCCTTCGCCATGGGCTTGCTACTTAGAAATGCCAGGAGTAAACATTGCCTCGGCTTCACCGGAACTTTTTCTCAAACGCACAGGTTCTGATCTTAAGACTTCGCCGATCAAGGGAACTCAGTCACCTTCGGCTGGCATTTTTGGTCACAAAGATCGCGCTGAGAACATAATGATCGTCGATCTCATGCGAAATGATTTGGGACAAATTTGTGAAAACGGAAGTATTGAGGTTCCAAGACTTTTATCAAGTGAAGACCACCCAGGTTTAAAACATCTTGTTTCCGATATACATGGGACCTTAAAAGTTGGGGTTAGTTGGAGCGAGATTTTTTCTCGCTTATCACCGGCAGGTTCGATTAGTGGTGCCCCTAAATCATCGGCAACGCAGGTGATAAAAGAGAACGAGGTAGCTCGGGGTCCATACTGTGGTGTTTTAGGGTGGGTGCAGGCAGATAAGGCAGAGCTATCTGTTGCGATTCGAATATTTTGGAATGACCAAGGAATTCATTTTGGTACGGGTGCGGGTATCACTTGGTCAAGTGATCCTTTCGAGGAATGGAATGAGACAGTCTTAAAGGCTGATCGCCTCATAAAAATCGCTGGTGGTGCAATCAAGTGAAAGTAATCTTTAATGGAGAGTTATTAGATCAACATCAAACTGTATGTGATGACAAAGGTTGGCTCCCTGGTACTGGAATTTTTGAAACAATCAAGACTGTTGATTCAAAGCCTTGGGCCTTTTCCAGGCATATGCGCAGAGCAATAAACACTGCCTCTTCGGTCGGTGCAAAGATTCCTGACGAGTCATCGTTGCGCTCAGGAGTTGAACTTCTAATCAAGGAGCAAAGACATGATCCTGGACTACTACGTTTGTCATTTGCCAGTAACGGGGATTGGCTAGCTGTGCATCTTGCTTATTCCGAGTTAGTTGCTCCAGCAAAAATCATGACTTATCCTCACGTGGTTTCTACTGATGGCTCACAAGTGAAGCGTTTTTCATATGATCACAGAATTTCAATTGTAGATTTTGCAAAGAGCAATGGATTTGATGAAGCAATAGTTTTAAATCCTGACAACAAAGTCAGCGAGGCTGGAGTTAGCAACTTACTCATCAAAATTGGCGATTCGTGGTGGACTCCACCATTATCTGATGGGGCGTTGCCGGGAGTTGTTCGAGCTCTTGTCATAGAGAACTTTGATGTCGGCGTGCGCAGTATTGATGCCTCAGAAATCAAAGATATTAAATCAGCATTTTTGATTGGAAGTCTTCGCCTTGCACAGCCAGTAGAGTCCATTGATGCAAGGGGATTAGTACAAAGTTTGGATTTCAAGCGCGAAATCGAAGCGATGGCCCTGAGGACTTCGGTAGGCTAATCACATGTCCACGATTGCGATTACCGTTGACGGCGTTATGGTCAATGTTGAAGCTGATCAGCGTCCAACACATATCTTTGCCGAAAATAAAGAGATTGTTGTGGCACGCATTAATGGAGTTTTAAGGGATCTTTGGACCGAACTTTCTCAAGGAGATGTTGTCGAAGGTGTCTCGATTGGTTCAGAAGATGGCCTTGCGGTTCTTCGACATTCAACGGCTCACGTTATGGCACAAGCTGTTCAAGAGGTTTTTGCAGATACGAAATTGGGAATCGGCCCTCCAATCAAAGATGGTTTCTACTACGACTTTGACCCACAAGAGAATTTCAATCCTGATGACTTGGTCAAAATTGAAAGTGCGATGAGAAAGATCATTAAAGAGGGGCAGCGTTTTCGTCGACGTGTGACTACTGAGAAAGATGCTCTCAAAGAGTTGGCGCATGAGCCGTTTAAATGTGAACTCATTGGAATTAAAGGACCGGCTGGTGAAGAGGCATCGGTTGAAGTTGGCGGCGCCGAGTTAACTATTTACGATAATTTAGGTAGAGATGGAAATCCTGTATGGAGCGATCTTTGCAGGGGACCTCACTTGGCATCTACCAAGCTGATTCCTGCATTTAAATTAATGAGAACCGCTGCGGCTTATTGGCGTGGTTCTGAAAAAAATCCAATGTTGCAGCGTATTTACGGAACTGCATGGCCATCAGTTGATGAGCTAAATGCACATTTAGAGTTATTAGCTGAGGCTGAAAAAAGAGATCACCGACGTTTAGGAAATGAACTTGATCTGTTTTCCTTTCCGGAAGAGATTGGATCTGGTTTAGCTGTCTTTCATCCAAAGGGCGGAATCATTCGCCGGGCAATGGAGGATTACTCACGTCTAAGACACGAAGAAGAAGGATATGACTTCGTATACTCGCCGCATTTAACAAAAGCTGCATTGTTTGAAACCTCTGGACACCTGCAGTGGTATGCCGATGGCATGTATCCACCAATGATTTTGGATGAAGAACACAATCCAGATGGAACGATTAAACGAGCCGGTCAACAGTATTTTATGAAGCCGATGAACTGCCCTTTTCACAATCTAATCTATAAGGCTAGGGGTCGTTCGTACCGGGAACTTCCATTAAGGCTCTTTGAATTTGGAACTGTATATCGTTATGAAAAATCAGGAGTGCTCCATGGAATCACTCGAGCAAGGGGCTTCACTCAAGATGATGCACATATCTATTGCACAAAAGAGCAGATGGTTGGCGAACTCGATTCACTTTTAACATTTGTTCTCAACCTTTTGCGCGACTACGGTTTAAACGACTTCTACTTGGAGCTTTCAACAAAGAACCCTGAAAAATCAGTAGGTGAAGATTCCGATTGGATTGAAGCGACTGAGGCGCTACGTAAAGCCGCGACTGCGCAAAATCTCGAATTGGTTTTAGATGAAGGTGGCGCCGCTTTTTATGGTCCCAAAATCTCGGTTCAGGCAAAAGATGCGATCGGACGCACCTGGCAGATGTCAACGATACAAGTTGATTTTCAATTACCTCAAAGATTCGAACTTGAATACTCGGCAAGTGATGGAACAAGACAGCGCCCTGTAATGATTCACCGTGCTTTGTTTGGATCTATTGAAAGATTCTTCGGTGTTCTAACTGAGCATTACAGCGGTGCATTTCCACCATGGCTTGCTCCGGTGCAAGCAATCGGTATTCCTGTTGCAGATAGTTTTGCGGATTATTTGGGTGATGTCATTCAAACGATGCGCAAGGCCGGCATTCGCGCAGAGCTTGATGCATCTGATGATCGCATGCAAAAGAAGGTTCGAAATGCGCAGATGCAAAAGATCCCCTTCATGGTTATTGCTGGTGAAGAAGATCAGGCTGCTGGTGCTGTTTCATTTCGATATAGAAATGGCGAACAGAAGAATGGAATCCCTATCGCTGATGCGATTGTAGAAATTAAAAAAGTAATCAAAGAACGTACTCAGGTTTAAGCCGTGAGCAATGAAATCGCTGGCGGCGGAATGCCAGATGGTTGGCAAAGGCTTTGGGCGCCACATCGTCTTGAATATCTGAGAGGCGAGAACCGACCACTTCCAGGGAATTTAGTAACGTGTCCTTTTTGCGATATACCAAATAAATCCGACGAAGAGGGCCTAATTGTTTTTAGAGGTGTCACGGCATACGTCGTTATGAATCTGTACCCCTACAATCCAGGACACCTATTAATCTGCGCAAACCGACATGTTGCCGACTTAACTCAATTAACTGAAGATGAACGAAATGAGATTTACCAACTCACCTCACATGCCATGAATGTGATTCGCAAAGTCTCTTCCCCGCAAGGGTTTAATCTTGGAATGAACCAAGGTGAAGTCTCAGGTGCTGGGATAGCGGAACACATACATCAACATGTTGTACCGCGTTGGGGAGGCGATGCAAACTTCATGCCAATAATTGGAAAAACGAAAGTAATGCCTCAACTACTTAGTTTAACTAGAGACGAAATTGCAGCAGCCTGGTAATTAAACAGCAAGTTGTTTTATTAAATCCTTTACCTTATCAACGCCAATTCCTTTTTCTATCCATAATGGAATTGCCGGAAATTGCAATCCTGCTTCAAAGGAACCTTCTCCATCGGATGTAAATTTTTCTAGATACTCCTCTCGAAACTCTTGAACCAGCGTCTTATGTTCGTCATCACTGTCAGTGATGGTTGGGGGAGTTGTTGAATAATCGATGATCTGTAAATCGGCCAGACTGATCAAAGCCACAGGCTTTCCGAGCTCATCGTGAAGCACTAAGAATGGAGTAATCACTTGATCAAAAACTCGATTTGCAAGCATTACAGCATCATCAAAATCAGCCTCTGATTTCTCTAACTGTGTAACGACAACTATTCGAGGAACTTGATATTCGTCTAAGGCTTGCCAATTTTCGATTGTTTGTTGGTCTATTCCTGTTGCTGGGTTGATGGCAAAAATTGCAAGATCACTCTGACTGTGAGGCTCTTGGGAGTATGTTCCTGAAAAGGCTTTGGCCACGCTAAGTGGGTCCGCGCTCTCGTGTCCATACACGTGAATTCCTATTTTGGTGTTCAAAGATTGCACTGGGTCAGCCTACGATGTCCCTTGATGATTAGTGCAAAGATCAAGCCGGCTGTTACGAGAGTTATCACACCCGTAGCCTCATTTGCCCTGCGATTAGGCATAACACCAAATGCCGTTACATGGACCGGAGCAATAGCAGTTGTTTCAGCAGCTTTATATTTTTATCCTCGGGGTCAGTTCGTTGTTGGAACAATAGTTATTTCACTAGCCGCACTCAGTGATTTGTTTGATGGAACCATGGCTCGCATTTCAAAAGCAGGATCAAGTGCGTGGGGAGGTTTCTTAGACTCCACAATCGATCGAATAACAGATTCAGCGATATTAATCGGTGTAAGCCTATATTTAATTCAGCAAGATGACCGACTTACTTCTGTAGTTCTGGTGACCTTATTAACGGGAATGCTTGTTCCTTACGTTAGAGCTAAGGCTGAGTCCTTGGGGATTGAATGTTCGGGTGGAATTGCAGAGCGAACCGAGAGATTGATAATTGCATTGACCGCAATTGGCTTTGAAGGTTTGGGAGTTCCTTATGTTCTTGCTGGTGGAATGTGGTTACTTGCTTTGCTTGGAACTTACACAGTAATTCAACGGATGATTATCGTTAAACGGGCCGTTTAGCCGTGAAGGAAAATCTTTCAGCCTTTGTTTATTTCGCTGGATGGCGGCTAGTTCGTTGGCTACCCGAGAAAACCGCATACAACATCGCTTACGTATTGGGTGATTATCTTGTGAAGCGAAACGGTAAAAACGTTTCAAGATTTCGGAGCAACCTTTCTCGGACTCAAGTTTCTATTAGCAGTTCAGATTTAGATGATCTATTAAAAAGGGCCATGCGCTCATACATGCGCTACTGGATCGACACCTTCAGATTTCCAGATTGGTCAATGCAAAGAGTGCAAGGAACTGTAAGCGTTACAAATGAACATTTAATGTTAGATGCCATTGCAGCTAAGACTGGTGTGATTGTTTCACTTCCACATGCCGGTAATTGGGATCATGCAGGCGCGTATTTCTGCGCTAAAGGAATCCATCTTGTTACCGTGGCAGAACGATTAAAGCCAGAGAAGTTATTTTTGAAGTTTCTTAAGTATCGGCAAGACATGGGAATGGAAGTCTTGCCCCTAGATAGTCAAACAATCGGAATATTGGAGACGAGATTGCGCCAGGGCCATTTAGTTGCTCTCGTGGCCGATCGAGATCTTTCTAAATCTGGAATTGAAGTTGAATTCTTTGATGGTCCAACAAGAATGCCGGCAGGACCTGCTGTTCTAGCTCTACAGACTCAAGCACCATTGATTACTGCATTTGTTTCATACACACCGGAAGGAATTCATGTGGAATTTAAGAACGTGTTAATTCCATCGCAAGGCGAATATAAGGATCGCGTCAAGGAAATTGTTTCGATGACTGCAAAGCACTTCGAAGAAGGCATACGCCATAATCCGGAAGATTGGCACATGTTGCAGAGAATTTGGACAGATGGCGATTTCAAGGAGCGTCAGTGATGCTTAGTAAATTGCTAAAAATTGGAATCGTCTGCCCTTACAGTTGGGACACTCCTGGCGGTGTAGGTAATCACGTTCGAGATCTCGCGGAATACTTAATTGCACAAGGACACGATGTTTCAGTGCTTGCGCCCGCATCTGAAGATGCAGTGTTGCCGTCCTATGTCATCAACGCTGGAAAACCAATTTCAATTCCCTACAACGGAGCAGTCGCACGAATTCTTTTCGGACCAGTTGCATATTCAAGAGTTAGAAACTGGATTGCTGAAGGAAATTTCGATCTTCTTCATCTGCACGAACCGGCAATACCGTCCATATCCTTACTGGCATGTTGGGCGGCAGAGGGTCCCATGGTTGGAACCTTTCATGCAGCCGCAAAACATCAGAAAATTATTTTCGCGATTGGTCCTATTTTGGAACCGGCAATAGAAAAACTCTCGGCTCGCATCGCAGTTTCTGAAGCGGCTCGATTAACTCTCACCGATCATTTAGACACAGATGCGGTAGTAATCCCTAATGGTATTTACGCCTCTCGTTACATGCATGGATCACCGCAAAGTAAGTGGCAAGGCAACACGATTGGTTTTATTGGGCGTTTCGAAGAATCTCGTAAAGGTTTAAGTGTCTTAATCGAGGCACTTCCAGTTATTTCCAGGTTTGCACCAGATGTCAAAGTATTTGTTGCAGGCCCTGGGGATCCAGAAGAGGCAATTAAAAGTATTGATCCACAGCTAAGAAGTCGTTTTGAGTTTCTTGGAAAAATATCTGAATCTGATAAAGCTGATTTCATGGCATCGGTGGCACTCTACGTTGCCCCCAACACTGGCGGTGAATCATTTGGAATCATCGTTGCCGAAGCTTTAGCTGGGGGCGCATGTGTTGTCGCAAGTGACATTCCAGCTTTTGACGATCTTTTGGGTCATGGCCAATATGGCGCTCTTTTTGAATCCGAAAACTCAACTGAACTTGCAAAAGTAATCATTGATCTTCTTCGTAATCAAGATAAGAGAACGCAGTTAGCAAAATCAGGTAAGGATCATGCTCAGATTTTTGATTGGTCGGTTGTGGCTGAACAGATTTATTCTGTTTATGAAATGTCAATGGTGGGAGGCTCTAAAGTCAGAGTCGCGCAGGACTCTAGATCATGGAGTAGATTCCTCTCGAAAGAGGAGAAACCATGAAGTATCTGATACCTACGATTTTCTTTGTGGTGTTTGTGATCTGGTATTTAACTTTTTTAGCAAGAAGATTGGATCGACTGCACCATCGTGTAGATAACAGTTGGGCCAATCTTGATGTGCTTTTACAGAAAAGGGCTGCAGTTGCATTGGAGATTGCTCACAGTGACATCGCAGACCCCGCATCGTCGCTTTTGTTAACTGGTGCTGCTTATCAGGCGCGAGATGCATCAATTCAATATAGATCTAATGCAGAGAGCGGTTTGTCTGGCGCTCTGGGTTTGCTTTTAGAGGACTCCAGACATTTGGCAACGGCGGCAGATAGTCAACTATTAACTGAGCTCTCAGCGCTTACCGATAAAATACGAGTTGCGATTGCAATTCATACCGATGCTGTGAGTCGCTCACAAATGTTGCGGCGCAAATATGTTGTCCGAACCTTCCGATTAGCAGGAAATGCGCCGCTACCTGTCACCTATGAATTCGAAGCTGATGTTCTTTAACAAACGGATTCTCTTATTAGTGGCTGCGTCTTTAACCCTTAGTAGTTGCGCGGTCATCGAAAAAGCTTTGCCTCAAAAGGCGGAGACAAATGTACTCAGCGGACGGGAAGGTACGAATGGTCCTGTACTTGCAGTCAAAATAGATGACACAAATCCAGCACATCCACAAATAGGAATTGAGGATGCTGACGTTGTCTACATCGAACAAGTGGAAAGTGGCCTAACTCGGCTTATGGCAATTTTCTCTTCGCGAATTCCACAGAGAGTGGGCCCAGTACGTAGTGCTCGAATTTCTGACATCGATATTTTAAGTCAGTACGGAAATGTGGCTTTTGCATACAGTGGTGCTCAATCAAAACTATTACCGATTATCAGCCAGGCAAATCTCCTCGATTTAGGAGCCCAACGTCAAAGTCCCACGATCTACACAACTGATCCTGCGCGCAATCAACCATATGCGATGGTTCTACGTGCAGATTTACTGATGGCAAGAGTTGTTGAGAAAGAGTATGCAATTGATAGTGCGCGCAATGTGGGTTTCATCTTTGGAGATGAACCTAAAGATGGTTTAGTAACGGATGAAGTTGTAGTTGATTGGCCATCTGCTACCTATAAAGCAACGTGGTCCTCGGCAGAAGAGCGATGGTTTTTGTCTCACAACGGAAAAATCAATAGCGCAGAATCAGGGTTGATATTAGGTCCCACAACTCTGGTTATTCAGATTGTTTCAATCACACCGTCAGAGTTTGGCGATAAATTTGGGGGAGTAACACCTTTTTCGGAAACGATAGGAAAAGGCAAAGCTTTTGTACTTCGTAATGGCAAACGCTTTGCAGGTACATGGAACCGAAGTGATGCTAATTCTGGCACTACATTCTCGTTAGCCAATGGAGAGCAGATTAAATTTGCACCGGGTCAAGTTTGGGTGGCATTGACCGATCGTGAGCCTAAATTCACCTCGCCAGCGGCAACTAATTCAAAGTAGTATGTGCACCTAAACTTTTGATGGAATCGGAGTATTCGTGATGGCTGAAGTAACCGGAACCGGTCGCGTCAAGCGCGGTATGGCTGAAATGCTTAAGGGCGGCGTAATTATGGACGTCGTCAATGCAGAGCAAGCCAAAATCGCAGAAGATGCAGGAGCCGTTGCTGTTATGGCATTAGAGCGTGTGCCGGCAGATATTCGCGCACAAGGTGGCGTAGCGCGTATGTCGGATCCAGACATGATCGAGAAGATTCAAGCAAGTGTTTCGATCCCTGTAATGGCAAAGGCAAGAATTGGCCATTTCGTTGAAGCTCAAGTTTTGCAATCGCTCAACGTTGACTACATCGATGAGTCCGAGGTGTTGACACCATCTGATTATGAGAATCACATTGATAAATGGAATTTCACTGTTCCATTTGTTTGCGGTGCCACCAATTTGGGCGAAGCGCTACGACGCATCAATGAGGGCGCAGCAATGATTCGTTCAAAAGGTGAAGCAGGAACGGGTGATGTTTCAAATGCAATGATGCACATGAGAAAAATTGGTGGGGAAATTCGCCGATTATCGTCACTGCGCGAAGATGAGTTATATGTCGCTGCCAAAGAACTACAGGCACCGTATGCATTAGTTAAAGAAGTTGCCGAGACAGGCAAGCTACCTGTTGTGCTATTTACCGCTGGTGGGATTGCAACTCCTGCCGATGCGGCTTTGATGATGGCAATGGGAGCCGATGGCGTCTTTATCGGTTCAGGAATATTTAAGTCAGGAAATCCGGCTCAGAGAGCGGCAGCTTGTGTAAAGGCAACAACTTTTTGGGATGATCCAAAAGTAGTTGCAGATGCATCTCGTGGTTTGGGTGAGGCGATGGTTGGAATTAACGTCGCTGATCTACCGGCACCTCATCGTCTTTCTGAACGCGGCTGGTAAATAATTCAAAAATGAAAGTTGGAGTTCTCGCTCTGCAAGGAGACTTTCGCGAGCACTCGAACGCACTTATTGCTTGTGGAGTTGATGCATTTTCAGTTCGACGCAGTGAAGAGCTAGCAGATGCTGATGCATTGATTATTCCTGGGGGAGAATCAACAACAATTGCTCACCTCGCTCAAACTTTTGGCATATTCGATGCAATTAAACAACGTATCTCATCAGGTATGCCGGCGTATGGTTCGTGTGCTGGAATGATTTTGCTAGCCGATGAAATTCTGGATGCAGCAATGGGCCAGAAAACATTTGGTGGTTTAGATATCGTGGTGCGCAGGAACGCCTTTGGTCGACAGGTGGACTCTTTCGAGACTGAGCTTGAATTCAAGGATGGATTTCCAGAGCCACTTAGGGCAGTGTTTATACGAGCACCCTGGGTTGAGCGAGTTGGACCAAAAGTAGAAGTCTTAGCGTCAGTCAAATCCCATCCAGTAGCTGTTCGCTCAAAAACTTTATTAGCTACTTCTTTTCATCCAGAACTAACTGGTGATCATCGAACTCATCAATATTTTGTGGACCAAGTGGCACGCCCAGCACTCAAAAAGGTACAGTAAGCACATATTCGCAGTTGTGAAATTGAGGTGTTCCAATGTCAGGCCATTCCAAATGGGCGACAACCAAGCATAAAAAGGCAATCATCGATAGCCGTCGTGCAAAGGTATTTGCTAAACAGATTCGAGCGATTGAAGTTGCTGCGCGAAATGGTGGCGCGGATATGGATGGAAATCCAACGCTTTTTGATGCTGTGGCAAAAGCGAAAAAATCATCTATGCCGGCTGACAATATTGAACGTGCGATAAAGAGAGGTGCCGGTTTAGAAGCTGGTGCAAAAGACTGGATAACAATTATGTATGAGGGCTATGGCCCCAATGGTGTTGCAATTATGATTGAGTGTTTATCAGATAATCGAAATCGCTCCGCATCTGAAGTAAAAGTTGCGGTTACTCGAAATGGTGGTTCGATGGCCGATTTAGGATCGGTTTCTTATCTTTTTAATCGAAAAGGAGTAATCATTGTAAAAAAAGATGGCTCACTTTCTGAAGACTTAATTCTTGAAGCAGTTCTAGAGGCTGGCGCTGAGGAAGTAAATGATTTAGGCGAGGCTTTTGAGATTGTTAGCGAGCCTGTTGATCTGGTTCCAGTGCGTGAGGCTCTTCAATCAGCCGGGATTGATTACGAATCTGCAGATTCATCATTTCTTCCGTCTATGAGCATTCCTTTGGACGCAGAGGGTGCCGCCAAGGTATTTGAACTCATTGATGCAATAGAAGAGCTAGATGATGTGCAGAATGTCTATAGCAACTTTGATGTTTCTGACGAAGTTATGGCGAGCCTAGGATAAGGATTTTCTGAACAACCTTAGGCTTTAACCTTTAATCCAACGAAGAAAGCGTGAGGAACAATGAGAGTTTTGGGCATAGACCCCGGCCTTACTCGTTGTGGTGTTGGAATTGTTGAGGGTGCGATTGGTTCACCGCTTTCGCTGGTTGAAGTCGGTGTAATTGTTACGGGTAAAGATCTTGCATTAGAACATCGACTCCTAGAGTTAGATCAAGAACTTTCACAGTGGGTAAATCTTTGGCAACCCGATGTAATCGCAGTTGAAAGAGTTTTTTCTCAACATAATGTGCGAACAGTTATGGGAACTGGGCAAGCTGCTGGAATAGCTCTTTTGATTGCCGCAAAATCTGGAATACCAGTAGTAATGCATACTCCATCAGAGGTCAAAGCGGCAGTGACGGGCAATGGACGTGCCAATAAAGTACAAGTTGCATCAATGGTTCAAAAACTTCTTAACCTCGAAAGTATTCCAAAGCCTGTAGATGCTACTGATGCTTTGGCGTTGGCCATTTGCAATATTTGGCGTGGAGGTGGCAATAATAAAGTTAATCAAGCTTTGGCCGCAGAGAAAATCCGACTGAAGAAATTACACTCCAGATGATTTCATTGTTGACTGGGACCGTTAGATCCCTCACGAGTGATCGAGCTATTCTTGAAGTTGGCGGAGTTGGATTGAGCGTTGTTCTTACACCTTCTACGACGGCGCAGATTACTTTAGGTTCACAGCAACAGTTGTTTACCTCATTGGTGGTGCGTGAAGACTCACTTACTTTGTATGGCTTTCTAACAGATGAAGCAAAGGGCCTTTTTGAACTTGTGCAAACCGTGTCTGGGATTGGACCAAAGGTAGCAATGTCAATTGTGGGTGCGATGTCACCTGAAGATTTAGGTCGCGCGATATCTCAAGAAGAGATTTCGGTCATTGAAAAAGTTCCAGGAATAGGCCGCAAAGGTGCGCAACGTTTGATTCTCGAGCTAAAAGGAAAGCTAACTGACTTATCCAGTAATCAAACATATAAGGGCCATCAGCCTGCATGGCGAGAAAAACTTGTAAGTGGATTAACTTCTCTCGGTTTTTCTCCGAAAGAGGCTGACGGTGCAATTACAGATGTCGTTGCAACACTATCTTCTGAGGGTATTGATGCATCGACCAAGGACCTAAGTGAGCTTTTAAAAATGGCATTGGCAAGTGGAAAGAGTTCTCGTGGATGAGGATCGCCTAATGACTTCTAATGTAAATAAAGATGAGTCAGCATTGGAGCAAGCCCTTCGCCCAAAAACTCTCAACGATTTTATTGGGCAAAAACGAGTGAGAGATCAAATAGATGTTTTACTCACAGCTGCCAGAAATAGGAATTCCCCTGCCGATCACATTTTGCTTTCAGGTCCACCGGGATTGGGTAAAACGACCTTGGCCTTAATTCTTGCTAGCGAGATGGCGACGCCAATTAGATTAACAAGTGGACCTGCAATTACACATGCTGGTGATCTGGCAGCGATTCTTTCATCTCTTGTTGAAGGCGAGATCTTGTTTATCGATGAAATCCATCGCTTGCCCAGGCCTGCAGAAGAACTTCTTTACCTAGCAATGGAGGATTTTAGAGTTGACGTAATTGTCGGCAAAGGTCCTGGCGCAACGGCGATTCCTCTGCAATTGCCACACTTCACATTAGTAGGAGCGACAACCCGTGCTGGACTATTACCTAGTCCATTGCGCGATCGTTTTGGTTTCACCGCGTACTTAGATTTTTATGAACAAGCAGATATAGCACAAGTTATCACTCGTAGCGCCGAACTTTTAAGAATTGCAATCGATAACAGCGCAATCAATGAGGTTGCCGGCAGGTCTCGAGGGACTCCACGAATTGCAAACCGTTTACTCCGCCGTGTTCGTGACTTTGCGCAAGTTAACGGAAGTAAGAAAATTTCCCTTTCTGATTCTCGGGCGGCTTTAGAGATGTACGAAGTGGATGAGCTTGGGCTCGATCGATTAGATCGCGCTGTGCTCATCGCGCTTATCGAAAGGTTTAATGGTGGTCCGGTGGGTCTTTCAACTCTTGCAATAGCCGTTGGTGAAGAGATTGAGACGGTTGAATCTGTAGCCGAACCATTCTTGGTCCGCAATGGATTTATGGCCAGGACCCCACGTGGTCGAGTGGCAACTTCTCAGGGTTGGCTCCACATTGGCCGAACTCCACCCGCTGAGATTTCCACGCTTTTCGACTTACCTGCCCCTGACGCCTAGACTCTGCGCTTATGTCTACTATAAATAAACCGATCAAGACTTCAAGTCGACCAGTTAGAACCTTATCTATTTTGGCACTTGGCTTAGTAGCAATGACGGGTCTTGTTTTTGTTCAAGATGCTACTTCTGTGAAATTAGGTCTTGATCTTCGTGGCGGAACGTCTGTAACTCTTCAACCTCGAATTGCTCCCGGTGAAGAGGGAAGCATTACTAATGAGGCGATCGATCAAGCGGTTGCAATTATTCGCCAACGCGTGAACTCATTAGGTGTTGCTGAGTCAGAAGTTGCAGCTCAGGGAACAGGAACAAGTCGACAGATTGTTATCTCGGTTCCGGGAGACACCGGTCGACGTGTAGTTGATTTAGTAGGTCAGACCGCCGAGCTTCGTTTCCGTCAAGTTTTAGCTACAGGTGCGGGTGCTACTGCAGTTGTAGATCCAACGGCAACACCAGTGGCTGGCGTTACGCCGGAGATAAATGCCCAGTTCGCTTCTTTTGATTGCACGCTGGCGGCAAATCGCCAAGGTACTGGAACAGATCTTCCATCTCAAACAATTGTTGCATGTGATCGCGCAGGTTTAACTAAGTATATTCTTGGACCTGCAGAAGTTTTAGGTCGTCAAATTTCAGAAGCATCCGCAGGCCTTGACACACAATCCGGAAGTGCATGGTTTGTCAGTTTAACTTTTAATAGTGAAGGAACTGCAGCATTTGCGGCGGTGACTTCTCGCGTTACTTCTTTACCTGAGCCAAACAATCAATTGGCCATTGTTCTAGATGGTTTGGTTGTGTCAGCTCCTCGAATCAACGAAGCGATTCCCTCAGGAACTGCCCAAATTACGGGAAGCTTTTCACAGTTAGAAGCTAAAGACTTAGCAAATGTTCTAAAGTATGGAGCGCTTCCACTTGCATTTGATCGTGGAGAGGTTCAGCAGGTTTCTCCAACATTAGGCGCTGACCAGTTAGATGCAGGCTTGATTGCTGGAGCCCTAGGTCTGGCACTCGTAGTTATTTTCACACTTGCTTACTACCGAGTATTAGGGTTTATAACCGTTGGATCACTTGCAATAGCCGGAACTATGCTTTATCTGTTGTTCTTACTACTTGGACAATGGATTGGATTTACATTGACGCTCGCGGGTATTGCAGGCGCAATTGTTGCCATCGGTGTAACAGCGGACTCATTTATTGTTTATTTTGAACGCGTTCGAGATGAGATGCGAGAAGGTCGCTCTCTACGAACTGCTGTTGAAACTGGTTGGATTAGAGCGCGTCGTACTATTTTGATAGCCGACTTTGTATCTCTCATTGCCGCTGTACTACTTTATTTCTTTGCAGTTGGTGGTGTGAGAGGGTTCGCGTTTACTCTTGGGCTGACAACTGTTATTGACCTTATTATTATTTTCGTCTTTACAAAGCCTGCATTAGTCATTGTTTCACGTCTCAAATTCTTTAACTCAGGTCACCGTCTATCCGGCTTTTCGAGCAAGAGTCTCGGCCTGGCAACAACGAAGGAGGCATAAGAATGTCAAAGTTTTCAGGTCTTGGTGGCCGTCTTTATCGTGGGGAAACTTCAGTCGAGTTCATTGGGAAACGACGCCGTTGGTATGCAGTTTCAATTCTTTTCATTCTGGTCTCTATTGGATCCCTTGCAGTGCAGGGTTTACATCTAGGAATCGAGTTCAAGGGTGGTTCATCATTCACAGTGACCACCAACTCTCCATCGGTTGAACAAGCTCGCACTGCAGTTCAATCGGCAGGGGTCGATGGCGAACTAATCGTTCAAGTTATTGGAGATGACAAAGTAAGGGTTCAAACAGGATCTCTAGAAAGTCAAGCAAATAATGCAGTTCAGGATGCACTAGCTGCCAGTTTTGCAGTTGATGTTGCAACTATTGATACACAGATTATTGGGCCATCTTGGGGAGAAGAGATCACGAGAAAGGCCCTCTACGGACTCTTTGGTTTTCTCTTTGTAATCATGATTTATCTTGCAATGGCATTGGAGCCAAAGATGGCTGTTGCCGCGATCGTTGCGGTGCTACACGACGTGTTTATTACCGTTGGTATTTACGCGTTAGTAGGCTTTGACGTTACGCCGGCAACTGTCATTGGTTTCTTAACCATTTTAGGATATTCGCTGTATGACACCGTTGTCGTTTTTGATAAAGTCCGTGAGAATACAAAGTCAATTACAGCTTCTTCAACTAAAACATACTCTCAGGCTGTAAATCTTGCGGTAAATCAGACAATTGTTCGCTCAGCAAATACGTCCATAGTTGCCCTGTTGCCTGTTGCTGCAATTCTTTTTGTTGGTGCTGGATTATTAGGTGCAGGAACTTTGAAGGACTTGTCATTAGCGTTATTCATTGGTCTAATCGTTGGAACTTACTCTTCAATTTTCATCGCACCTCCGATTCTCGCATCGCTACGCGAAAGAGAGCCAGCTATGCAGGCATTAGCAAAGCGTGTTAACGCTCGTTCAGGGGGAGTGGTTTCATCTACAACGTCACAGAGTTCAATGGTTCCTATGATTGGTCGAGGACCTCGCAACCAACCAAAGCGTAAGGGTCGTAAGTAGGGATCCTTGTGGACACTTTGATTGCACCACTTATTAGTGCGCTCAAAGAAAATCATGCCTCGGTTAATGCTGAGGAGATTTCCCGCGCATATGAAGTGGCGAAAGATGCCCACGAAGGACAACTTCGTAAATCAGGCGAGGAATACATCACCCATCCGGTTGCTGTGGCAGAGATTCTGGCCAACTTAGGACTTAATCCGGCGACAATTATTGCGGCACTACTTCACGACACTGTTGAAGATACCAAGTACTCACTTGATCAAATGCGATCAGAGTTCGGTGAAGAGATCGCAAATCTGGTTGATGGAGTAACAAAGCTAGACAAATTAGCGTACGGGCCAACGGCTGAAGCAGAGACAGTCCGCAAGATGGTTATTGCAATGTCTAGGGATATTCGAGTTCTTGTTATTAAGCTCGCCGATCGATTACACAATGCTCGCACTTGGGCTTACGTCACTCCCGAATCTGCCGAAAGAAAAGCCCGTGAAACTCTAGATATTTATGCCCCACTCGCACATCGTCTTGGAATGAACGCGATGAAATGGGAATTAGAAGATCTATCTTTTGAGGTCTTAGAGCCTAAGAAGTTTGAAGAGATTTCTCGTTTAGTTGCAGAACGTTCTCCATCTCGCGCAAAGTTGACAGCTGAGGTGATCGAAACAGTTCAAGCTGATCTAGAGAAAGATCACATCGAGGCGACAGTAACTGGCAGACAGAAACATTTCTTTTCCGTTTACCAAAAAATGGTGGTTCGCGGACGAGAGTTCAATGAGATTTATGATTTAGTAGGAATCCGAGTACTCGTAAGCGATGTACGTGATTGTTACGCCGTGCTTGGGTCCATCCATGCGCGTTGGAGTCCTGTGCCAGGTCGTTTTAAAGACTATATAGCCATGCCAAAGTTCAATCTTTATCAATCGCTGCACACAACCGTTATTGGTCCAACTGGCAAAGCGATAGAAATTCAAATTCGTACTCATGATATGCATGCACGGGCAGAACTTGGAATTGCTGCCCACTGGAAATACAAGCAAGGGCCAGACAACAATAATTCGTCGCCAGAGCTGTTATGGCTTCGCCAACTGCATGAATGGCAAAAAGAGACCGAAGATCCAGCAGATTTCTTAGAGGCATTGCGATTTGATTTGGGTTCTCCAGAGGTTTTTGTCTTTACTCCAAAGGGAAATGTTGTTGCTCTGCCAGGTGGTTCTACGCCAGTTGATTTTGCTTTCTCCGTGCATACCGATGTTGGTTTACGTTGTGCTGGAGCCAAAGTGAACGGCCGATTAGTTCCGCTTGAATCACGTTTGGTCAACGGCGATGTCGTTGAGATCCTGACAAACAAAAGTGAAAATGCCGGGCCTAGCCGAGACTGGTTGAACTTTGTGCAAAGTCCTAGAGCGCGTTCAAAAATAAAAGCCTGGTTTAGCAAAGAAAGACGTGAAGAGGCAATCGATGCTGGTAGGGAATCGATTGCTCGACAGATGCGCAAGGCAGGCCTACCCTTGCAAAAGATTTTTGCTGGCCATTCACTTCTTGAATTGGCGCACGAGCTCAGATACTCAGATATTGATGGACTCTATTCTGCAGTCGGTGACGGACACGTTTCAGCATCTTCAGTTGTAGAAAAACTAGTTGCTTCTTTGGGAGCCGAAGATTCACATCCCGAACCCACGATGGATGTATATCTCAATCGCGCTCCAACGCAGCGACGTTCTAGTAATGCAATCGATGTCGAAGGAACAGATGATGTTCTCGTGAAGCTTGCACGATGCTGCACTCCTGTACCTGGGGATGCAATCATGGGATTTATTACTAAAGGTAGTGGTGTCTCGATTCATAGAGCTGATTGCACAAACGCATCTGATTTAGAAAAACATCAAATGAATCGAGTGGTAAAAGTTAAATGGAGATTAGGCGCATCATCAGTGTTTCTGGTCAATATCCAAGTTGAAGCGCTCGACCGCGCCTCTTTGCTTGCAGATGTGACTAGAACACTATCGGAGCAGCACGTTAACATTTTAAGTGCTTCAGTAAGCACATCTAAGGATCGGACGGCATTTTCTCGTTTTACTTTCGAAATGGCTGATGCAACGCATTTAGATGCAGTCCTAGGTGCAGTGCGGGGTATCGAGGGTGTTTATGATGTTTACCGAACAACAAACAACTAATCGCAGTTTGATTTAGTTGAATTCATCCAAACTCTTTTGAGCTTCGGCTAGCCATACCTTTCGTGCCTGGGCAGACTCGCTGGCTTCACTAGCTTTCTTGGTATTACCCGCAGCCGAAGATTTAGCGGCAATTTTTTCATAGCTCTCGATTGATGCAGTTAATTGAGCAACAACTTCTTCGGCTCTTTTCTTTGCTGCAGGGTCGGTCTTTCTCCAGATCTCCGCTTCGGCCTCTTTAATAGTCTTTTCGACAGCATGGACGCGTGCATCAAGTGCTGCACGCTTATCACGATGTGTCATTCCGATTTTTTCCCACGCTCTCAAGTGCTCAGACAACGCCTTGCGAGCGGTCTTCACATCAGTAAATGGAATCAACGCTTCGATAACTGTTACCAATTCCTCACGCTTAATTAGATTGGAGGCCATAGTCACATCGCGCTTTTCCAAATCTGCATTTTTTGCAGCAAAAAATTGATCTTGAGCGGCCTTAAAACGTCCCCAGAGTTTTGCATCATCACTTGGTTTGCCTCGACCGGAGGCCTTCCATTGGTCCATTAGTGATTTAAATTTCTTAGCTGTTGGAACCCATTCAGTAGATGTTGCTAGTTTCTCAGCCTCTGAAACGATAAGTTTCTTAGCATCAGCTACAACAGATTGCGTTGCTTCCAGCGCAGCAAAATGTGTTCGTCTACGCTTATCAAACTTATTTCTAGATGATGAAAAACGCTTCCATAACTGCGTATCAGTAGTCTTGTCTAAACGTGGCGCTGCCTTCCATTCATCCATGAGTACTTTGAGACGATCTCCCGTAGTTTTCCAACTTTCAGATAACGCTAGTGACTCAGCCTCAAGAACAATCTTCTCCTTCTCCACAATGATTTGTGCACGTCGAGCCTCTTTTGCAGCAGACTCGGCAGCCTTCTTTGCTTCGTAGGCTTCACGGTGTCCCTCTATGAGAGGTTCAATTTGTTCAACTGATGCTGCGAGCGAATCAAGATCTCCAACACCATTCAAATCTTTTACTTGTTCGCGCAATTTTTTTACTGCAGCATAGGCATCTGATGGGACCATTGCACCGCTTTTTATTCTTGCAGCAAGTAAAGCAACTTCCGAGGCAAGATGTTCAAATTTGCGAACAAAATAGTTAAGAGCCTCTTCAGGACTCTTACCTGGATATGAACCTACGGCTTTTTCACCACTTGAAGTTCGAACAAAAACTGTTCCATCTTCACCAACTCGACCAAAGGCTGAAGGATCTCCAATCAACGCGCTAGCTGCACTTACAGCCTGAGGCATAACTGCGGGGTTGACCTGTTCTGGAAAATTCGTATCTGTCATGAGAGCGATCCTTTCAGCGCGTTGTTCGATAGGAACGTCGCTATGTACTGGGCGATGCTAAGAAGTCCTAAGACATCTAAGCGTGGATAGAGTATGTATTCAGTGGTAAAAGGTACCCTGTCTACCTGTGCGAGCGTCAATCTCGCTATTTCTGAGCGTACTGGAGGGCTTATTTAATGTTAGTTGACTCCTTTGCGGCAAAAATGTATGCCACAAACTGCTGGGTAATTGCCTCCGAGCCAGGATCAGAGTGTGTAGTAATTGATCCAGGCATGCCCGATGTTTCTTTGCAGTTAGAGGAAATTCTTACACGCCATAATTTAAAGCCTGTTGCGATCATAGCTACACATGGACATCTTGATCACACATTTTCGATTCAACCAATTGCTGACGGCTACGCAATTCCAACCTACATTCATAGTCAAGATCGTCCCTATCTGACAAGACCGCAGGATCAAGTCAGTCCTGAATTCGCTCAGACGTTGCAGGAGATGAGTTTTACTGAACCGCATGAAGTCAGAGAACTGCGAAATGGTGAGGTTTTAGAATTAGTCGGTCTTTCATTTAAGGCTATTCATTCACCAGGTCACACTGGAGGTTCCTTGATGTTTGAAGTTGATAACGAAGTCTTGATCAGTGGAGATGTACTTTTTGCGGGTGCAATCGGTCGCACAGATTTGCCAACAGGCTCACCAGAGCAAATGACCGAGACGTTACGAAAAAAAGTGTTACCACTGGCTGATCATCTTCGAGTTTTACCTGGGCACGGACCTGAGACAATCTTGTCACATGAGAAGAAAACTAATCCCTACCTTACTAGCTTGATTGGGCGGCACTGATGTCCGAGCAGAAAATTCAAGCGCCCAAAGGCGTTAGTGAGTATGTTCCTGACCGTTCGAGCTCTTTTGAATTTGTTCGTAACGCTTTGGTTGAACCAGCAAAAAGAGCGGGCTATCAATTAATCGAACTACCCGTGTTTGAAGACACTGAACTTTTTCGAAGAGGTGTTGGTGAATCCACGGATGTTGTCTCAAAAGAAATGTATACGTTTGAAGATAGAGGGGGAAGATCTCTAACGTTAAGACCTGAGGGAACAGCTGGTGTAATGCGCGCTGTTATTGAGCATGGCCTCGATCGAGGTCAGTTACCCGTAAAAGTTTGGTATGCAGGTCAATTTTTTCGGGCAGAGCGCCCGCAGGCAGGTAGATACAGACAGTTCTATCAAGTTGGTATTGAAGCAATCGGTTTGGATGATCCAGCTATTGACGCGGAAGTGATCGCCATTGCTGATGCCGGTTTCAAATCTTTAGGTTTAAGTAAGTATCGGTTAGAGCTCACGTCTTTGGGTGATCTTTCTTCAAGGGCAGCCCACCGAATAGATCTTGTGAAGTTCATAGAAACTTTAGATTTAGATGAAGCAACTGCAGAACGTGCAAAGTTGAATCCACTTCGGCTTTTTGATGATAAGCGCGAAGAAATGAAGAAGGCTATGTCTAAAGCTCCACTGCTCATGGATTATTTGAATAAAGAGTCTTTGGAACACTTTAAAATGGTCATGAAATATCTGGATCGAATGGAAATCTCCTATGTTTTGAATCCTAAAATGGTTCGTGGTTTGGATTACTACACAGGTACCACTTTTGAATTTGTGCACGAGCTTCTAGGAGCGCAATCTGGAATTGGTGGCGGTGGGCGCTATGACGGGTTAATGCAAGCCCTGGGTGGTCAATCTTTATCAGGAATTGGATTTGGTTTAGGTATAGATCGTGTCCTGCTTGCCGCAGAGGCCGAAGGCATTATTAGTGAGGATGCTTTTGTTTCAGATCTTTACATAATCCCCTTAGGAGATGCAGCTAAGGAAGAGGCCTTGAAAATAGCAAAAGATCTTCGCAGCGCTGGAAAAACAGTGGAGATAGCTTTTGGCGATCGAGGACTTAAAGGATCAATGAAGGTAGCTGATAAAACAGGTGCTGCCTATGTCGTGGTTCTCGGAGAGTCAGAGTTAGACAGTTCTACGGTGGAGTTAAAGCACATGAAAACAGGAGAGAGTTCTTCAGTTAAGATTGCATCATTACAGCAGTACCTATAGCCGCGATTTATGTTAATTAAGGAATTCATTGTAAATGTTAAGAACACATGATGCCGGTTCGCTCCGCAAATCGTTAGCGGGTCAAACTGTAACTTTGGCAGGCTGGGTTTCTCGCCGTCGCGATCATGGCGGGGTAGCGTTTATTGATTTGCGTGATGCGTCAGGTTCTGTTCAAGTAGTTATTCGTGATGAAAAAATGGCCGGATCGCTCAGAGCCGAATGGTGTTTGTTGATCACAGGTGAAGTTGTAGCTCGTCCTGATGGAAATGAGAATAAGAATATTCCAACAGGAGAAATTGAAGTTATGGGTGATGTTGTCGTAGTGCTTTCAGAGTCAGCACCGCTGCCATTTCCAGTAGATAGCGGTGATGACTCTGAGATTAACGAAGAATCTCGTTTGCGATACCGTTATCTTGATCTACGTCGCGAGAAACCTGCTCAAAATCTGCGGCTACGTTCGAAGGTGACATCGACCATTCGTAGAGTGATGGAAGAGGAAACATTTCTAGAGATAGAAACTCCCTATCTAACTCGCTCAACTCCAGAAGGTGCTCGGGATTTCTTGGTCCCAGTGCGTCTTCAACCTGGAAGTTGGTATGCACTTCCTCAGTCTCCACAACTATTTAAGCAATTGCTAATGGTTGCTGGAATGGAAAAGTACTACCAAATTGCTCGTTGTTTCCGCGATGAAGATTTTAGAGCTGACAGACAACCAGAGTTCACGCAGTTAGATATTGAAATGTCATTCATTGATCAAGAAGACATTCTTGCGATAGCAGAAAAGATTGTTTCGAGAGTCTGGAAAGAAGCGGTTAATTTCGAAATTTCATTGCCTATACCTCGCATGACTTATGCCGATGCGATGAGAGACTATGGATCGGACAAACCGGATCTACGCTTTGAGAACAAACTCGTTGATCTAACAACGTTCTTTTCTGAAACTCAGTTTCGTGTGTTTCAAGCACCATACGTCGGCGCGGTCGTTATGCCAGCAGGTGCATCCTCTGCTCGTCGGGAACTAGATGCTTGGCAAGATTGGGCAAAGGCCCGAGGTGCCAAAGGGTTGGCATACATATTAGTGAATGATGATTTAACTTTAGGTGGGCCCGTTTCGAAAAATCTTTCGGAAAAAGAGAGTTCGGGAATTGTGTCTGCAGCAGGTGCAAAGGCTGGAGATGCGATATTTTTCGCAGCTGGTGAGCGCACCGCTTCATTAAATCTTCTTGGCGCGGTTCGACTTGAAATAGGCAAGCGCTGCAATTTGATACCTGAGGGAAAATGGGAATTTGTTTGGATTGTAGATGCACCAATGTTTGAGCCTACTGATGGAGGAGGTTGGACTGCAGTTCATCATCCCTTCACAGGTCCAAAACCAGAATTTGCGAAAACTTTCAAATCGAATCCCGGTGACGCTCTTGCATATGCTTATGACATTGTTTTAAATGGTACAGAGCTCGGTGGAGGATCTATCCGTATTCACGATAGACAGATCCAAAAAGATGTTTTCTCTGTAATTGGTTTAAGTGAGGAGGAAGCAACTAGCAAATTTGGTTTCCTACTTGAGGCATTTAACTATGGACCTCCGCCACACGGAGGCATTGCACTTGGTCTAGATCGAGTGTGTGCTTTATTGACAGGATCAGATTCGATTCGCGAAGTAATCGCCTTTCCGAAAACGGCCAGTGGGGGAGATCCATTAACTGGTGCACCAACTCCCATTACCCCGGCCCAACGCAAGGAAAGCGGAATCGATTGGGTCCCAGAAGTAAAATCCAACGAAGACAAGTAGATCTCAGATAGGCTTCTGACATGGGTCCAGGTGGAATTGCAACGATTATTGCAGCTTCTTCATTAGCTGTAATAGCAATCGCGATCGCCTATGTAGTTGTGCGAGTTGGACGCCTAGTAGATGAGGCAAAAGCTTCACTCAAGGCTTTAACAGCAGAAACGGCCCCGCTAATTGATGAGGTTCATACAACCGTCACACTAGTTAATGGTCCTTTGCATAGCCTTAATCGGATTACTAAAAATGCTGAAGAAGTAACTAACAAGTTAACTGAAGCGACTGGTGATTTCATTACAAAGAATAGTTCTGTTGTGAAAGTTGCAGGTGCCCTTATTTCTGCAGCACAGATGAAAAAAGGTCGTTCAAAAAAGAAGAAGGCTGAGTGATTCTAGACAGTGGAATCCGCCGAGATCCGTTCGCGCTGGCTGCGCTTTTTTGAATCTGACAACCGACAGGGTCTGCTTCATACAGTTGTACCGTCGGCGTCACTCATTGCAGATGATCCTAATCTTTTACTAGTAAATGCGGGAATGGTTCCCTTTAAGCCCTATTTCTTGGGAGAAGTTACTCCACCATATAAGCGCGCAACTTCCGTTCAAAAGTGCGTACGCACTCTAGACATTGACGAGGTAGGAAAAACTACACGCCATGCATCTTTTTTCCAGATGTGTGGAAATTTCTCTTTTGGGGATTACTTCAAAGAAGGTGCGATAGCTCTTGCTTGGGAACTTCTAACTCGTCCAATCACCGATGGTGGTTACGGGCTGCCAGAGGAAAAACTCTGGGTGACTGTTTACTTGGATGACGATGAAGCGGCAGATATTTGGCATAAAAAAATCGGAATACCTAAAGAGCGCATACAGCGACGAGACATGGCAGATAACTTTTGGTCGATGGGCGTTCCTGGTCCATGTGGCCCTTGTTCTGAAATTTATTACGATCGCGGTCCTGCATACGGAGTCGAAGGCGGTCCAATCGCTGACGAGAATAGATATTTAGAGGTTTGGAACCTCGTCTTTATGCAAAACGAAAGAGGTGCTGGAGGCGGTAAAGATAGCTACCCAATTTTGGGCGAACTTCCTGCCAAAAGTATTGATACTGGTTTGGGTTTAGAAAGAACTGCAGCACTCTTGCAAGGTGTGGAAAATATTTATGAAATTGATACCACAGTTCAAATTCTTAATCGAGCTACTCAATTAACTGGTGTGAAGTATGGGAGCTCTGAAAAATCAGATATCTCATTGAGGGTAATTGCCGATCATGCTCGCACATCGGCAATGTTGATCGGTGATGGGGTTACACCAGGCAATGAAGGACGCGGATATGTTCTTCGACGAATGATGCGTCGCACAATACGAAACATGCGCCTATTGGGATCAGCAGATCCGATTATGTCCGAACTTACCGTAGCTGCGATATCGGCTATGGGCTCTCAGTATCCAGAGTTAGTAAGTGATAAGAAAAGAATTCTTGAAGTAAGCGCATCAGAAGAGGAGAGTTTCTTACAAACTCTAAAGAGCGGTACGACAATTTTTGATATCGCATCTTCTGCAACGAAAAAAACTAGCGGCAAAGTACTTGCAGGAGATGATGTATTCAAGCTCCACGACACATATGGATTTCCGTTTGATCTCACTCTGGAAATGGCACGTGAAGAGGGTCTAACAGTTGATGAAGATGGATTCCGCCGGCTCATGAAAGAACAACGCGAGCGAGCAAAGGCAGATGCCAAGTCTAAGAAATCAGGCCACACCGATGTTTCTGTGTATCGTCAGATAGCAGACAAAAGCGGAAAAAGTGAGTTTGTTGGTTATATTCAGCAAAGTTGTGAATCAAAAATTACAGGTCTGCTAGTAGATGGAACCGGTGTTAAATCTGCGTCTGAAAATGATGAAGTAGAAATTACATTGAATAGAACACCTTTTTATGCAGAAGGTGGAGGTCAATTAGCAGATGGCGGTCGAATAACTCTAGAAAACGGAGCCATTATAGAAATTGATGATGTTCAAAATCCGGTACCAGGTTTATCCGTTCACCGTGGTCGGATTATTCGTGGAAATGTTGATGTTGGCTCTCAAGTCTTGGCAGAAATAGATAAAGAAAGACGGAACGGTATTTCACGCGCCCATACCGCAACCCACATGGTTCATAAAGCCTTCCGTGAGACGTTGGGCGAAACTGCCGTACAGGCTGGTTCAGAAAACTCCCCAGGACGTTTTCGTTTCGATTTTCCAGCGACAGGTTCCGTCCCATCTTCTGTATTAGATGAAGTTGAATCCCGGGTAAACACATTGCTTCTAGAAGATCTTGAAGTGACTGCTGAAAGTATGAGTCAGGCACAGGCAAAAGAGATAGGAGCTATGGCTCTGTTTGGTGAAAAGTATGGAGATGTAGTCCGAGTTGTCAGTGTTGGTGATTGGGCACGAGAACTTTGTGGTGGAACGCATGTGAATCGTTCAGGTCAGCTGGGAATTGTGAAGCTACTCGGGGAGTCATCTATTGGTGCGGGTGTGCGTCGCGTTGAAGCACTTGTGGGAGTCGACGCGTATAAGTTTTTGGCTAGAGAACACGTTTTGTTAAACTCTCTGACAGAGATAATTAAAGGAGCTCGCACCGAGGAGTTACCTGAGAGAATCTCTGATCTCTTGAGCAAAATGAAAGATGTTGAGAAGGATTTAGCGGCTTTTAGGTCTACTGCTGCACTTGCGCAAGTGGCTGAACTGGCCAAGAAGTCACAAACTGTTAACGGTTTTTCCTTTGTTTCAGCCGTCATGGCCGATGGTCTTCTTCCTGACGATCTGCGCAAGATCTCCCTAGATTTAAGGGGACGTTTGAAGAATTCAGTTGTTGCACTCATCAGTAGCAATGATGGCAAGCCAGTACTTGTTGTGGCAGTAAGTGATGAGGCAAGAGCTGCTGGTATTAAAGCGGGCGCACTTGTAAAGATTGGTTCACTTGTCCTTGGCGGTGGCGGTGGCGGTAAAGATGATTTTGCTCAAGGCGGCGGAGTAGATTCCGCTCGTGCAATTGAAGCACTTTCGGCTATATCTGCCTCGCTAGCTGGTTAGAGCAATGCAGCGCGGGCGTCGAATCGCATTTGACTATGGAGACGTCCGAATAGGCGTTGCAGTCAGTGATGCCGATTCAATATTAGTTTCACCCGTTACGACATTATTAACATCATCGAAAGGTTTACTTAAGGAGATATCTGCTATTTTTGAAGAGATCTCACCAATTGAAATCTATGTAGGTAGACCAACCAACCTGAGCGGTTTAGATGGAGCAGCAACAGGTAAAGCAATCGATTTTTCGAAAGAGCTAGAAAAGATTACTCAGATTCCAGTGAAACTTGTTGATGAGCGCATGAGTACAGTTTCGGCATCAAAGCAGCTTAGACAAGCAGGCAAAGATGGAAAGAGTTCTAAATCAATGATCGATATGGCTGCAGCCGTGGCAATTCTCGAGTTTGCAATATCAGTAGAAAAAGCAAAGCAATGAGGTTCACTGTAGAGGTAAGGAGAGTTCTCTTAGCCTTACTACTAATAGCTGCTCTCACGCTTGGTCTCTTTGCCATCCGCTCACAGAACTCTTCGGCTCCAGATTATTCGTACACCCAAATTCTCGAAGGATCTCCGGAAGTAGTTGTTCAAATACCCAATGGTGCAAGTGGGTCACAAGTTGCACAGATTCTATTTGAAAATGGTGTTGTTAAATCAGCTGCTTCATATTTTCGAGTAGCCGTGGGTGACCAAAGGTCGCAAAGAGTGGCACCCGGCTCTCATCGAATAACCCTTCAGATTTCTGCGAAGCAGGCTCTCGAGCAACTTTTGGATCCATCGAGAATTCCAAATCTTTTAAAGGTTTTCGAGGGGGAGTGGAAAAGCGAGGTTGCTCAATCTTTGAAGGATTATGGTTTCAGTTCATCTGAAATCGATCGAGCGTTTCGTACCGTGAAACTACCTAAAGGTTTTTCCGATGTAGAAGGTTTGCTTTTCCCGGCCCAATATACATTTGAAGAGTCGACGACCGCCGGAGAAGTCGTACAGTCAATGATTGATCGTTTCGTAGCAGATGAAACAGCCCAACAGATTTTGAATGCTAAAGGTTCGTTTACAGCTCAAGAGTTATTAACCATAGCTTCGATAGTTCAGGTTGAGGGCGATGTTCAAGTGTTCAAAAATGTTGCAAGAGTTATTTTTAATCGCCTTGAAATCGGAATGCCACTTCAGATGGATTCAACCGTACATTATGTAAAAAAGACTCGAGGCAACATATTCCTGAGCACTAAGTCAACACTACTTAAATCCGCCTACAACACCTATAGAAATCGTGGACTACCACCAGGACCGATCGGGAGCCCTGGTTCCCTCGCCATGTCAGCCGCTCTTTCACCAGAGAATGGAACGTGGCTATATTTCATAACCATTGCCCCCCAGGACACTAGATTTACAGATTCATTTGATGAATTTAGTGTATGGAAGGCTCTCTATATAAAGAATAGAAAGGCGGGGCTTTTCAAATGATTCACGGCGCAGTACTTGGATCTCCCATTTCGCATTCATTGAGTCCACAACTCCACAAGGTTGCTTATGATTTTTTGAAGATTAATGCGGATTACAATCGTCACGAGGTTAAATCTGGAGATCTTCCAAAATTTCTTTCATCACATCCAGAATTAAACTCACTTTCACTGACTATGCCACTAAAGGAAGAGGCTCTGCTAGTCGCTGATGTAGTTTCACCGATATCCCTACAGATAAACAGCGGAAACACTTTAAGTAAAAAAGACGGCAAGTGGAGCCTTACGACCACAGACGTTGAAGGATTTCGCATGGCACTTGTTGCACATGATGTTAAGTTGGATGGATCGGTACTGATAATCGGTTCAGGTGCGACAGCTCGTGCAGTCGTTGCTGCAATAGATTCGGATGAAACTATTCAAAGCAGGCAGATTAATGTGATCCATAGAAATCCAGATCGAGCGCCTGCGATGAGACAGGCAGCTCCTGCTTCAGAATTCATTTTTCACGACTGGAATTCACGTAAGTTGCTAAATGAGGTTAGTTTGATCGTTAACACATCGCCAGCTGGCGCCGCAGATCTCTTTTGCGATGATCTATCAAAGCCTTCAGGTATATATTTCGAAGCACTCTACAACCCTTGGCCCACTCCTCTTTTGAAGAAATTCAATGAATTGGGTCAACAGACAATTGATGGAATCGATCTACTTGTGCATCAAGGAATATCACAGATTGAAATATTCACAGGGGATAAAGTTGATCGCAGGGCTTTATCGCAGATTATGAGAAGCAAGGCAATGGAACTATTAACGCAATCCACAGAGAGATAATTCTGTAACCCTAACAAGGCTATGTTTGTCGGATGCTTCTGCTGTGGTCAATTTTTTGGCTAATCTCTTTGCCAATCATGGTGCGCGATCTTTCCACCCAACGTATTCCCAACATATACCTTAAGCTTCTAACGATCCCAACATCTGTATTTTTATTTGTCGATGGAATTGGCGCCTGGCTCAATTTACTGGCTTTCTTACTTGTTCTAGTTTTATTCTTTTTCTTAGGCGTAGGAATGGGTGATATTAAATTACTTGCGATTTCGTTGACGATCTTTAACTCACAGATGAATTTCTCGATACTTGTTTTTCTGTCAACTTTATTTGCCTCTGCTTTTGGCCATTTACTGATCCAGACCCTTGCCTCAAGGCAATTGCCACAACGAATCCCCCTTGCACCAAGTATTTTCCTAGCCTTTGCACTCTATTTTGCAGCGAGGTAAGCCCCGGATCTGCAAGAATAGGCACATGCGTTGGTTAACTGCAGGTGAGTCACATGGTCAAGCTTTAAGTGCGATCGTAGAAGGAATCCCTGCTTCGGTTTCCTTGAATACGGCAGACATTGATTTTCATCTTCGCCGCCGCCGCTTGGGAGTTGGAAGAGGTGCCCGACAAAACTTTGAAGCCGATAAGGTAACTATCCTTGGCGGAGTAAGACTCGGGTTAACCCAAGGTGGGCCCATTGCGATTCAAATCGATAATTCAGAGTGGCCGAAATGGGAAAAAGTTATGTCGGCAAATCCCGTGCCTAGTGAAGAGATTGAAAATTTAGCGCGTAATGCTCCGTTAACACGTCCACGCCCAGGGCATGCGGATTTAGTAGGGATGCAAAAATATAATTTTAGTGACGCCCGTCCAATTTTAGAACGAGCCAGTGCTCGGGAAACAGCCTCTCGGGTTGCATTAGGGGCGGTCGCTCGAAATTTCTTGGAGCAGTCGGTCGGAATAACAATCTTAAGTCATGTTCTTTCCATCGGTCCTGTTCGTGTCGACGAAGATTCTCCACTGCCGACTTCTTCGGACATGGAGAGAGTCGATGCTGATCCAGTACGTTGTTCAGACTCAAAAACAAGTGCAAAAATGGTTGCAGAGATAGAAGCTGCACATCGTGATGGAGATACATTAGGTGGAGTAGTTGAAGTTTTAGCTTTTAATATGCCACCAGGTTTAGGTTCACATGTGCATTGGGATCGACGTTTAGACGCACGGTTAGCTGGTGCGATTATGGGTATTCAGGCTATTAAAGGCGTGGAAATTGGCGACGGTTTTCAAACTGCGATGCGCCGGGGTTCTGTTGCACACGATGAAATCGAAAAAAACCAAGCTGGTTTAATTGTTCGTCGCACCGATCGAGCTGGTGGGACCGAGGGTGGAATGTCTAACGGTGAAATCTTGCGAGTGAGAGCAGCTATGAAACCAATTTCCACAGTTCCTAAAGCGCTAGACACGGTTGATGTATCAACCGGTGAAGCTGCAAAGGCGATTAATCAACGGTCAGATGTCTGCGCTGTTCCTGCAGCAGGCGTTGTTGCAGAAGCGATGGTTGCACTAGTTCTTGCTGAGGCTGTTCTAGAAAAGTTTGGTGGAGATTCAGTGACTGAGACGCGTCGCAATTTTGAATCATATATGGCCACGTTGAACTATAAGTAGTTCCAATGAAATCGATAGTCTTGATTGGTCCTCCAGGAAGTGGAAAAAGTACGGTTGGCAAAGCATTAGCTCGCCGACTAAAAAGATCCTTTTTCGATACAGATTCCATGATTGAAGAAAAGTCTCAAAAGAAGATTGGGGAAATCTTCGTTGATGAGGGCGAAGATGCATTCCGTAATCTCGAGTACATCGTTTTGCAAGAAGTTCTACAGTTGCCCAATTGCGTAATTAGTCTTGGGGGCGGTGCTCCGATTAAAGAGCAATCTCAAGAGCTGATCACGGCTTCGAATGTGTTTGTCGTTTTTCTTGATATCTCTCTAGCTGCAGCAGCGCCTCGTGTGGGTTTCAATAGAGATCGTCCTTTACTTCTTGGAAATCCAAGGGCGCAGTGGCAGGCTCTTAATGAAATTCGCAAACCTATTTACCATTCATTGGCAACCTTGAGCATTAAAGTGGATGATATGAAGGTTGAGGAAATTGTTAGTCAAATTATTCCAAATTTTGAAGCGGTGTTAAATTGAGAAAATTATCCATTAGAGCCGACCATGTATACGAAATACAAATTGATGTTCACTGGAGAGAAGAGATAGCTCTTTTGATGCAGGGTCGTACTAAGACGGCCTTCATTACTTCATCATCTTTCTCCCCAGATCTTGGGGATCTATTGAACCTGGAATCAGAGGTGCATCAATTTAAAGTTCCAGATGGCGAAGATGGCAAAACATTTGCGACGCTTAATTCAATCTGGAATTGGTTGGGCGCTGCCGGTTTCACCAGAAATGATTTGATCGTTGCAATTGGCGGGGGAGCCCTTACTGACCTCTCCGGATTTGCTGCGGCTACTTGGCTCAGAGGTATTGATTGGGTAGCCGTACCTACTTCATTAGCAGGAATGGTTGATGCGGCAATAGGCGGAAAGACTGCAATTAACTCTGACTTTGGGAAAAACTTGATTGGCTCTTTTCATTCACCTGTTGCTGTCGTGATTGATCCGAGCTGGCTAAAGACGCTCTCAGATAGAGATTTTTCTGCAGGAATGGCCGAAGTGATCAAATGTGGCTTTATCGCAGATCCAAAAATTCTCGAGATCGCATCCGATACAAACCTAGAAAAACTGCGAGCCGATGGTTCAAAGACTGTAGATCTCGTTTATCGGGCCGCAAAAGTGAAGGCTGAAGTTGTATCTGTTGATTTCAAAGAAAGCTTTGCTCGAGAAATACTTAATTACGGCCATACTCTGGGACACGCAGTCGAGATCCATTCTAAGTTTAAGCTTCGCCATGGAGAAGCCGTATCTATTGGTCTTGTATATGCCGCAGAATTGGCCGCTGCTCGTTCCTTAATCTCTTCAGAGATTCTTGCAATGCATAGAAATTTGCTTTCAAACTTGAGCCTTCCAATTACCTACGATCGCACAGCTTGGCCGACTTTGCGGCCGATACTGGCACTTGATAAGAAATCGCGTGGGGCTACCATACGATTTGTTACGCTCACCGGTTTGGGTTCAACATCTCGTCTTGAAGATTTAACCTCCAATGAACTTGATGAGGCCTATGAGAGAATTTCGTCATGAAGATTCTTGTATTGAACGGACCTAATCTTGCGCGCCTTGATATACGCGATTCTTCCATGTACGGAGACCTTAACTACAGTGAATTGAAATCGATGATTGAGATTGCTGCGACAAAGCATGGTTTTCAGGCCGATGTTCGTCAGAGTGATGATGAGGCGACAATCATTGGATGGTTACATGAGGCTGCAGATGCAAATACGCCAGTAATCATTAATCCGGCGGCATTTACGCACTATTCATACGCTATTCGTGATGCTGCTGAGCTGGTAAAAGCCCCTTTAATTGAAGTTCATTTGTCCAATCCTTTAGCTCGAGAAGAGTTTCGCCATACTTCAGTAATTTCTGGAGTTGCAAATGGAACGATTGGTGGCTTTGGTCCAAATTCTTATGTTTTGGCGATAATTGCCCTCACAAACTTGGTTTCTCGATAGTACGAAACGGTCATTAACTGCAGGTATCCTTATCCCTTCGATATGACATAAAATTAGAGTAAAGAGCGGGTGGAGCAGCTGTGTCAACAACTAATGATTTAAAAAATGGAATGTGCCTGGACATAGAAGGCCAACTATGGACCGTTGTTGAGTTTCAGCACGTAAAACCAGGAAAAGGTCCTGCATTTGTCCGCACTAAATTGAAGTCTGTACTTACTGGAAAAGTAATCGATCGAACATACAACGCAGGGGTCAAGGTTGATGTAGCAATACTTGAAAAACGTGAAATGCAGTATCTCTATAAAGAGGGTGATGATTTCGTTTTCATGGATACAAAAACCTATGATCAGATGACTATTTCGCAAGCAACTGTTGGAGATGCAGCAAATTACATGCTAGAAAATACTGAAGCGATCGTTGCAGTAAATGAAGGTAATCCTTTGTACATCGAGCTCGCTGCATCGGTTCCACTCAAAATTACTTACACAGAACCAGGTATTCAGGGTGATCGGTCCTCAGGTGGCACTAAGCCAGCTACCGTAGAAACCGGCATTGAGGTAGCTGTCCCACTATTTATCAAGCAGGATGAAATCATCTTGGTTGACACTCGCGATGGGTCATATCAAGGTCGCGCTAACTAGTGTCTGCTCGTAGTAAAGCGCGCAAACAGGCGCTGGACATATTGTACGAATCCGATATCCGCGGAAGTGATGCTCTGCAAACTTTAGAACAACGGGATATTCCAGATGAAGGACCAGATGCCAGACCAATTCGTCAATACACACGTGATCTCATATCAGGTGTAGTTGAGAACCGAAGAAAAATAGATGAATTGATCATGACCTATGCCCAGGGTTGGGATATGGACCGCTTGCCTGCTGTTGATCGAAATATCCTGAGAATTGGTATCTACGAAATGCTATGGAGCACGGCGGTACCTACTAGTGTTTCAATCGATGAGGCATTAAACCTTGCTAAAGAGCTATCGAGTGATGAGTCATCAAAATATATTCACGGCGTACTTGGTCGAATCGCATCGCTTAAGGCTTCTATTTCAATCTAGGGATTGAATACTTGCTAATAGAGGACTGTATTTCTATTGCTGATAATCCAGTGAATAAGGAGAAATTCGTAAGGTCATCAGCCCGTATTGAGATCAGTTCACCATTCCAATCTCCACGTATTTGAGCAATCTCATTTAGTACAAGGGCCAGCTTTACGGATTCGGAAAGCGTACTCTGGCCAATCTTTCGCAGATCAAAGGTTATGCGCGTTGGTTCTACTCGCTCCGCTTTCTGAGTCAAAATATCGGAAGCTGGAACTCCATAGATTCTGGCAATTTGTAGAAGTTTGGAAACACTTATTTGTCTGTGTCCTCGCTCATAGCTACCAAGTGCGATGGCAGTGACTTCACCCTCTGATCGTTTTTCGACATCTAGTAAGGTCATAGCTTTAGCTTCTCGTAGGCTACGTAACCTTTTGCATACCTTGAGAATCTCTTCCTGCTTGTCTAATTTATCCATATCCATCACGCTAGTCGAGGAATACGGCTCGAGGTTTGGCTTATCCACAAGAAGTCGTGGGGATGCTATAGTTCGCAGCGCATCCTTTAACAACCCATCCAGAGAGGTGGGAAAGGAGATTTAAATGAATGTTGTCTTGTCTGCTGAAGACATATCTCGGGCGCTAACGCGCATCTCCCATGAAATTTTAGAGCGAAACCATGGCTCATCAAATTTAGTTTTGCTTGGAATTCCTACGCGTGGTGCTCATCTGGCTTTACGTGTTGCAGAGATTATGGCCAATATAGAGGGAACAACTATACCTTGTGGAACACTCGACATAACTTTACATCGAGATGATCTTAGGTTGCGTCCTCCTCGATCTATCATGCCAACATTAATTCCACAGTCGGGCATTGAGGGTAAAGATGTTGTGCTGATTGATGATGTTCTCTTTTCGGGTCGAACAATCCGCTCAGCACTTGATGCTTTGGGCGAAGTTGGCCGGCCAAAAACTGTCCAATTGGCAGTACTTGTTGATAGAGGTCATCGTGAACTCCCCATTAAAGCCGATTTTGTAGGTAAGAACCTGCCTTCCTCACTAGATCAGTCGATCCGAGTATCTCTAACTGAGATAGATGGCCGCGATGAAGTTGTCATCGAGAATCGGAGACAATCATGAAGCATTTGCTCTCCATCGAAGACATGAATGTTCAAGATGCTATTGGCATTTTAGATACTGCCACAGAACTGTCTCGGATTAATGATGGACAAATGAAGAAACTGCCCACGCTACGGGGAAGAACAGTAGTCAACCTATTTGCCGAAGACTCAACTCGGACAAGGATTTCTTTTGAAGCTGCAGCAAAAAGATTGTCTGCCGATGTAATCAATTTTTCAGCAAAAGGTTCAAGTATTAGTAAAGGAGAATCTCTTAAAGACACGGCTATGACCCTTCAGGCAATAGGTGCAGATGCTGTAGTAATTCGCCATAGTGCATCGGGCGCAGCCCAGAGATTAGCCGATAATCAATGGATGTCGGGAGCTGTGATCAATGCAGGAGATGGAACTCATGAACATCCCAGTCAAGCACTTTTAGACGCCTTCACCATTCGCAAACATTTAGGAAAGGGATCCGGTGATTTGCAGGGGCTACATGTTGCAATAGTTGGAGACATTCTTCATTCTCGAGTGGCAAGATCAAATGTTTTACTTCTCGCGCTCTTAGGAGCGAAAGTGACATTGGTAGCTCCTCCTACTTTGCTGCCGATTGGTATAGACAAATGGCCGTGTACTGTTTCTTATGATTTCGATTCGGTTTTGCCTTATGTAGATGCAGTGATGATGTTGAGAGTTCAACAAGAAAGAATGACTGAGCTGTTTTTCCCTAATGCTCGTGAGTACTCACGTTATTACGGACTAAATTCAGAACGGATGAAATCTCTTAAACCTGCTTCACTAATCATGCATCCAGGTCCAATGAATCGTGGTCTAGAAATCTCTGCAGAGGTGGCAGATAGCGCGCGATCGGTGATCACGGAACAGGTGTCAAATGGTGTCACAGTAAGAATGGCTATCCTCTATGTTCTCCTTGCCGGAGCTCCTCTTGATGTTGGGAGTATTTAAATGAGTACAAAGTATGTTCTTAAGTCAGTAGTCTTACCTAACGGTGACAAACGAGATATCGCAATCGAAGATGGCGTTATTACCTCGATTTCTCAAAGCTTTACGCCAGATTCCCATGTAGTAATCAATACTGATGGCAGTCGAGTCCTACCAGGGCTGGTTGATTTACATACGCATTTAAGAGAGCCAGGACGTGAAGATGCAGAAACTGTTCTCACAGGAAGCAGGGCCGGGGCAAAAGGCGGCTTCACAGCATTATCTGCCATGGCTAACACATCACCTGTTGCAGACACAGCTGGAGTTGTTGAACAAGTTTATAGATTGGGTCAAGCGGCGGGCTATCTAGATGTATTTCCTATAGGAGCTGTTACAAAAGGTTTACTAGGCGAGTCGCTTTCTGAAATCGGCTCCATGGCTGATTCTGTGGCACGTGTTCGAATTTTTAGCGATGATGGAAACTGCGTTTTTGATCCCCTGCTTATGCGAAGAGCTCTCGAATATGTCAAGAAATTCGGAGGAGTGATTGCACAACATGCGCAAGATCCTCGCTTGACTATCGGTGCTCAAATGAACGAGGGGGAGATCTCGGCTCGTTTAGGACTAAAGGGTTGGCCCGCTGTTGCCGAGGAGGCAATAATTGCAAGAGATGTGTTGCTTTCAGATCTCGTTAAATCTCGGCTTCATATTTGCCACGTAACGACAGCAGGTGGTGTCGAAATTATTCGTTGGGCAAAACAACGTGGTATCAACGTAACTGCTGAAGTTACTCCGCATCACCTTTTGTTAACCGATGAACTTGCGACCACTTATGACCCAGTTTATAAAGTCAACCCACCTCTTAGAACAAGTGATGATGTCCATGCTCTTCGTGAAGCTCTTTCAGAGGGGATCATCGACATAGTTGCGACTGATCACGCTCCTCATCCTGTTGAATCAAAAGAGTGTGAATGGCAAGAAGCTACCTTTGGGATGCTTGGACTTGAAACTGCGCTCTCTATTGTTCAAAAAACTATGGTGGACACAAAGTTAATGAGCTGGGGGCAAGTCGCTGATCGAATGTCATTCGCGCCAGCCCGAATAGGTGGGTATGTAAATCAGGGACAGGAGATAACTGTTGGAACCGTTGCTAACTTGGTGGTAATCGATCCTGCTAAGAATTGGCAAGTCGACCGTGATTTAACTATGTCAAAGGCTACAAATACTCCCTACCATGGGCTCACACTTCCAGGAGTAGTCACGCATACTTTCTATAAAGGTCAAGCAACTGTAATTGATTCGGTTGTTCAAGAGATTGGAGATGTGCAATGAGTAGTGCATATCTGGTCTTTGATGATGGGCGTATTTTTGAGGGGCAAAGTTGGGCAGCCACCGGAAAAACTTTTGGTGAAGCAGTGTTTCAAACTGGGATGACAGGCTATCAAGAAACCTTAACTGATCCTTCATATAGAAAACAGATTGTGATTATGACCGCCCCTCATATCGGCAATACTGGCGTTAATAAAGAAGACAATGAGTCAGAAAAGATCTGGGTTGCAGGTTTTGTTGTCCGCAATCCTTCTTCATTGACATCCAATTGGCGATCTCACCAAAGTTTAGAATCAGAGTTAATTGAGCAGGAAATCATTGGAATTCAAGGAGTCGATACTCGCGCCATCACCAGACATATTCGCGATCGAGGGGCAATGCGCGTTGGAATATTTTCGGACCTAAACCTTTCTCGCGAGGAGATGGTTGTTGAGGTTCGTAAGATTCCAGCAATGGCGGGAGCAAATTTAGTTGAGGATGTTTCGACAAAGCAGAGCTATATTGTTGAAGCAATCGGGCCTAAACGTTTTGTGGTTGCTGCATTGGATTTGGGAATTAAGAGAGCGACGCCGAAAGGTTTATCCGAACGTGGAGTCCAGGTTCATGTCATGCCATTTAACTCTACAGTTGAAGAGATTCTTGCGATTAAGCCAGATGGTGTCTTTCTTTCTAATGGCCCCGGTGATCCCTCAACAATGGGCGATGTTGTTGAAACGGTTCGAACCTTGTTATTAGAAGAGATTCCTATTTTCGGAATATGCTTTGGTCATCAAATTCTTGGCAGAGCGCTTGGTTTTGAAACTTATAAGCTGGCTTTCGGTCATCGTGGTATTAATCAGCCGGTAATGGACAAACTTTCAGGAAAAGTGGAAATAACAGCTCACAATCATGGTTTTGCTGTTCAGGCACCAATTGATAAGGAGTTTTCTACCGTTTATGGTCGCGGTGAAGTTACTCATTTCTGTCTCAATGATGGCGTCGTCGAAGGTCTTGCCTTATTAGAACGTCCAGCATTTTCTGTTCAGTATCATCCAGAGGCTGCAGCCGGACCTCACGATGCTGCCTATCTTTTCGATCGTTTTGTTGATCTCATGATGAAATACAAGCGGGTGAATGTGTAATGCCTTTAGATACTTCAATTAAATCGGTCTTGGTTATCGGTTCAGGTCCGATTGTTATTGGGCAGGCATGTGAGTTCGATTATTCGGGAACACAAGCATGCCGCGTACTTCGGGCCGAAGGCATCCGGGTAATTCTTATTAACTCAAATCCCGCAACGATAATGACCGATCCAGAGTTTGCAGATGCCACTTTCATCGAACCGATCACACCTGAGATTATTGAAAAGATAATTATTCAAGAAAAGCCCGATGCTGTGCTTGCAACCCTTGGTGGTCAAACAGCTCTCAATGCTGCGATCGCTCTTTTTGAACGCGGAACTCTTTCAAAGTATGGGGTCCGACTCATTGGAGCCGACGTTGAAGCGATACACCGCGGTGAGAATCGAGAGTTGTTCCGAGAGATAGTTGAGAAAGTTGGTGGGGAGTCTGCGAAGTCGAGAATTTGCCACAATATGGAAGAAATACTTGCTGCTGTAGCCCAATTGAACTATCCAGTTGTCGTACGTCCATCTTTCACAATGGGTGGACTCGGCTCTGGAATAGCTTTCAATGAATCTGAATTACGCCAAATAGCCGGGGCTGGACTCAGACATAGTCCTACCTCTGAAGTTTTACTAGAAGAATCAATAATTGGCTGGAAAGAGTACGAATTAGAAGTAATGCGTGATCACAAAGACAATGTGGTTATTGTCTGTTCCATTGAGAACCTAGATCCAATGGGAGTGCATACGGGCGATTCAATAACAGTGGCACCTGCAATGACATTAACAGACGTGGAATACCAAAGGCTTCGTGATTTATCTATCGAAATTATTCGAGAAGTGGGAGTTGAAACAGGTGGCTGCAATATTCAATATGCAGTAAACCCATCAAATGGTCGCATTATTGTGATTGAGATGAATCCGAGAGTCTCCAGATCGAGTGCTTTAGCATCAAAGGCGACTGGGTTTCCGATTGCAAAGATTGCAACAAAACTTGCTATTGGTTACACGCTCGATGAGATTCAAAACGATATCACCAAGGTGACTCCAGCCTCATTTGAACCAACATTAGATTACGTAGTTGTTAAAGTTCCGCGATTTGCTTTCGAAAAGTTTGCAGATGCCGACCCGAGATTAACTACAACGATGAAAAGTGTTGGCGAAGCTATGGCGATAGGACGCTCGTTCTCAGAGGCCCTTTTGAAGGCGTTGCGATCTTTGGAACGCAAAGAGGCCATTTTCAGTTGGCCTTCGATTTCAAGTGATGAGCTCAATGATTTGATGTCTGCAATGAAAACTCCCACGGAGTACAGACTTCAACAGGTTCAAAAGGCGATGTGGGCAGGTGCGACAATTGCTGAGATTCATGCGGCCACTAAAATAGATCCTTGGTATTTGCATCAAATCGAACTCATTAACGAACAAGCTCGTTTGATAGCACAACCAGGGGAGTTCACAGAGAAACTATTGCGAAAGGCTAAGGGCGATGGTTTCTCAGATAATCAAATAGCAGGTTTACGAAATACTTCAGAGGAAGAAATTAGAACTCTGCGCCACAGACTCGCTATTCGTCCAGTTTTCAAAACTGTTGACACTTGTGCGGCTGAGTTTGAAGCATTTACACCTTACTTCTATTCAAGCTATGAGGAAGAAAATGAGGTTGGATCACGCACAAATCCAGCCGTGATTATTCTTGGTAGCGGTCCCAATCGAATCGGTCAAGGAATCGAGTTCGACTATTCATGTGTTCATGCCTCGTTTGTATTACGCGATGCCGGGTATGACACAATAATGATTAACTGTAATCCTGAAACCGTTTCAACGGATTACGACACTAGCAGTCGCTTATATTTTGAACCTTTAACACTGGAAGATGTTCTAGAAGTTATTCATGCTGAATCTCAGGCGGGGCCAGTTTTAGGAGTCATAACTCAACTAGGTGGACAGACACCTCTTGGATTAGCTGCTGCTTTGAAGGCGAATGGAGTAACCATTTTGGGCACTTCTCCAGAAGCGATTAATTTAGCCGAAGAGCGCGGTGCATTTGGCGCAGTTCTTCAAGAACAAGCACTAAAGGCCCCCCAATTTGGAATGGCATCGACTCAGTTAGAAGCTCAATCCATCGCACAAAATATTGGCTATCCAGTACTTGTTCGTCCATCGTTCGTTCTAGGTGGAAGGGGTATGGAGATTGTTTATGATGACGATTCACTTGCTGGATTCATAACGCGAGCAACACAGATAACACCAGATCATCCAGTGCTTGTCGATCGTTTTCTAGACAATGCTATTGAGATAGATGTAGATGCACTCTTTGACGGTAATGAACAGTTTTTGGGTGGAATCATGGAACATATCGAAGAAGCAGGAGTGCACAGCGGCGATAGTGCATGCGTCATACCATCTTTGACCATTACCTCAGATCAAATAGACGAGATCCGCGTTGCGACAGAAAAGATTGCACGAGGTGTTGGAGTAATGGGCTTGATAAATATTCAGTTCGCTATTGAACACAATATTCTCTACGTATTGGAAGCAAATCCTCGTGCTTCGCGGACCGTGCCCTTTGTTAGTAAGGCAACCGGTGTGGCACTTGCAAAAGCAGCAGCAATGATTTCAGTGGGTAAGTCCATCCCTCAACTCCGTGATTTGGGCATCTTGCCAGCAAATGGCGATGGTGTTGCACACGGTATTTCAGTTAAAGAAGCAGTTTTGCCGTGGAATCGCTTTCGTAGGACAGATGGCCGAGGAGTCGATGCTGTCCTTGGGCCTGAAATGAGATCTACCGGTGAAGTGATGGGTATCGCTCCAACATTTGGTGAAAGTTATGCAAAATCCCAAATCGCATCTTTTGGACCATTACCAAAGTCTGGAACTGTCTTCATTTCCTTAGCAGATAAAGATAAAGCTTCTGGAATTGAACCATCAAAAGGTTTTGCTGCATTGGGCTTTCGAATTCTTGCAACAGATGGCACCGCACAGTATCTTCGTTCTAGAGGATTAAATCCAACGACTGTGCGTAAAAACTCTGAAGGAACCGGCCCACTAGGGGAGAAGACAATTGTCGAAATGATGAATAATGGAGAGATAGATCTAGTGATAAATACGCCTGTAGGAAGAGGCACCCGTGAAGATGGATGGGCTATTCGTACTGTTGCGATTCAACGTTCAATTCCATGCATAACCACAATTGCGGGGTTTAGTGCAGCCGTACAAGGAATTAGATTTCTACAGGGTTCAACGTTAAGTATTAAGTCTTTACAGAAGTGGTTGGCATAAGTGAGCCCGATAAACAAGAATGCCAAGCAAGTACTGGCTCCGATAGCCTCCAATAAACGTGTGGGTACTTATCATCAGATTATTGTAAACATTGGTGATCTTGCTCAAAAATGTAAGCCGGGCAACTTTGTAGCAATCAAGGTTGGCGGGGAGAACTCCGCACTTGTGTTGAGGCGAGCTTTTGCAATTTCTAGAGTTTCAACTAGTTCTGCCACAGGCGGAACAATGGAGTTGATTGTTGCACCTGGTGGACAGGGAAGCACATGGCTCTGCGATCGAATCGAAGGAGATTTAATCGACATCGTTGTCCCATTAGGAACGGCTTTTGGAGTTCCCACAGAGCCTGTTCCAGTGTTGTTAGTGGGCGGTGGATACGGTTCGGCTCCACTTTTTGGTTTGGCGGAAATATTAAATGCGCGGGGCTCTCGAGTCGACATGATTTTGGGAGCAAGTACCTCCTCAAATATTTATGCACCCATGGAGGGCAAACGTGCAGTAAACACTATGCGTATCTATACCGAGGACGGGTCGGCCGGACAAACTGGTCGCGTCACAGATAATTTATATGAACAAATAAAGGATCTCAAAGCTGCTGTGGTCTATTCCTGCGGCCCAATGTCTATGCTCTCTGCGATTACAACGATTACAAAAGCGTTAGACGTTGTCCATCAATGTTCGGTTGAAGAATCAATGGCTTGCGGAATTGGTATCTGTATGACGTGCGTCTTACCGGTACAAGGTGAAGATGGGTCGGTTTCAATGTTGCGATCCTGTATCGATGGGCCGGTTATGGATGGTTCATCAGTGAGTTGGAACCAGGTTGGTAAAGCATTATGACGACAATAGATTTTTCTACGACAATTGGAAATGCATGGTTTCCAGCACCGACATTTACAGCAAGCGGTTGTGCAAGTTCTGGACGAGAACTAGCGCAATTTTTCCCTCTTCGAGAAATGGGTGGAGTCGTTACAAAATCCGTCATGTCTCGTGTGCGTCCAGGTCGCCCAACTCCGCGAATGGCGGAAACTCCAAGTGGCATGCTTAATTCAATCGGTTTGCAAGGACCAGGAATCGATGCGTTTTTGGCTCAAGACATTCCCTACCTTGTAGAACAGAAAGCAAGAGTGATCGTCTCTATAGCTGGTGAAACAGTTGAAGAGTATTCAACCCTTGCAAGAAAGCTGCGATCTGTTTCTGGCATTAGCGCCGTTGAAGTTAACATCTCATGTCCTAATGTAGAAAATCGCGGCCTAGTTTTCGCATGTGATCCAGATGCTTCTCGTCGTGTGATCGATGGAGTAAGAAGGACGCTCGGGGGAGAGTTACCGATAATCGCCAAACTTTCACCAGATGTAACAGATTTAGTATCGATTGCACGGGGCGTAGTAGATGCAGGTGCTGATGGTTTGGCTTTGATTAATACAGTGCTGGGAATGGTTATAAATGTAAACACCATGCGCCCCCAACTTGGTGGAAAAACTGGTGGACTCTCTGGTCCTGCAATTCGACCGATAGCAGTGAGAGCGGTTTATCAGGTTCATGCAGCGCTTCCGAAAACGCCGATACTGGGCATGGGGGGTATTGCAAATGGAAAGGATGCGTTAGAGATGATTTTGGCCGGCGCAAGTGGAGTATCAATTGGTACTGCTAGTTTCGGAAATCCAACTGCGATCATGTCGATTCAAAGTGAGTTGAAACAGATGCTAATTGACCGCGGATTCAAATCTCTAAAGGACGCGATTGGTTATGCCCATCGCGTGGAAGAAGTCACAAATGAGTAAAGCACCGATAATTCTTGCGGTTGATACCTCAGATCTCAAGGTTGCGATTGCATGGGTAAAGGCCACAGAAGGATTGATATCGGTCTACAAACTAGGTCTTGAATTTTTCTTAACTTTCGGTAGCTCTGGTGTAAAGGCTATCCAAGACGAAACTGATTCGGATATTTTTCTCGACTTGAAACTTCATGACATTCCACATACTGTCGTTGGCGCAACTAAAGCGATAAATGGTCTGGCACCCAAGTTTTTAACGGTTCACGCATCAGGGGGTGCTGCCATGATCCGCGCAGCCGCCGACGCTATTCCTGATAGCTACATTACGGGAGTAACCATTCTTACCTCTCTAGGTGATAGCGATGTAAAATCAATTGGATTTGCAGAACCCGCATTAGAAAGTGCTGTGCGTTTAGCAAAATTGGCGGTTGCATCTGGTGCTCGCGCTATCGTTTGCTCGCCCTTAGAGATCAGCGCGATTCGAGAAGCCATTGGCTTAGATCCAATAATCATCACTCCAGGCGTCAGACCTGCAGGAGCGGGCAAAGTTGACGATCAAGTTCGCACGATGACTCCTCGTGATGCAATCTCAGCCGGTGCCTCTTTGGTAGTAATCGGTCGCCCGATCACACAAAATTGGAGTGAGGGAAGTTCAGCTATGAGAGAGGCTGCCGTAGAGATAGCCGCCCAACTTTTGATTAGCGAGTAAGTTTCTCTCATGGCTCTACCTCCACGTTTGACGGACGAACAACGTTTGAAAGCGTTAGAAAAGGCCGCAACTTCTAGAAAACGCAGAGCGTTTGTGAAGTCTGAACTCAAACATGGAACCCTGGACATTGAGGCGGTTTTAGAGTTAGCAAGAACAGATGAAGCCGTGGCCAATATGCGGGTTCGTGAACTTCTTGAATCCCTATCCGGAGTCGGTAAAGTAAGGGCACTAACAATGATGGAGCGATTGGAGATATCTCCAACGCGGCGAGTAAAAGGTTTAGGGCGACATCAGATAACACAGATTAGAAATGAGTTCATGAAGTCAGCACACGCAGTTACCCCCGGAAAACTCTTGGTTCTTTCAGGGCCGGGTGGTGTGGGAAAGAGCACTGTCGCAAAAAAGCTCCGCGAGGTGGGGGATTTTTGGGTCAGCGTTAGCTACACAACGAGGGATCCACGTGTTAATGAAGTAGATGGTCGAGATTACAATTTTGTTTCACATGAAGTTTTTCAAACAATGATCAATAACGGTGAATTTTTGGAATGGGCCGAATTTGCAGGCAACAGATATGGGACAACTCAAGATAAAGTTGAGCAGGCATTACTCCTGGGAAAGAACGTACTGCTTGAGATTGAAATCGACGGCGCCAAACAGGTGAAGGCTCATTTGCCCAAATCAATTTTAGTTTTTCTAGAGCCCCCTTCTTGGGAAGAACTTGTCGCTCGATTAGAGGGCCGGGGGACAGATGATGAAGTTCGTCGAGCACATAGGCTTGAATTAGCTCAGGCGGAACTTGAGGCTGCCTCTTCCTTTGATGTGGTCCTAGTAAATGATGAGGTCGAGGGTGTAGTAAAGAAACTGATAGAGTTGGCCTCCTAACTCTTTGATGAAGCGGAGATAATCATGGATGGCATTACTAATCCACCAATTGACGAACTACTAGATAAGAGTGGTTCTAAGTACAGTTTGGTTTTGTATGCGGCCAAGCGCGCTCGTCAAATTAACGCTTATTACTCTCAGTTAGGCGAAGGTCTACTTGAATACGTTGGTCCGTTGGTTGAAACTCATGTTCACGAGAAGCCACTTTCTATTGCACTCCGTGAGATCAATGAAGGCTTACTCACAATCGAAAATCTAGAACCGACTGCATAAACTATCTTTTAATTTCAAGGATCAGACATGTCCCAAATCGGTCCAGAGATTGTTTTAGGTGTGGGCGGCGGAATAGCAGCCTATAAGTCGTGTGAACTACTTCGGAGACTTCAGGATCGCGGTTATCAGATAACGGTAGTACCCACTCCTTCATCTCTAAACTTTGTGGGTAAGGCGACATGGGAGGCACTTTCGGGTCGTCCGGTCAATACCCAGGTTTGGGAAGATGTTCATTTAGTTCCTCATATATCGGTAGCTGAAAAAGCAAAGTTTTTTATCATCGCTCCAGCTACTGCCGATCTCATCGCAAGGTTAGCTGCCGGAAGAGCCGATGATCTTTTGACCAATTTGGTTTTGGCCTCAGATGTTCCAAAGATGCTAATACCGGCCATGCATCCTTCAATGTGGCTAGATGCGGCAACGGTCGCGAATGTTCAAGTACTTCGTACCAGAGGCTTCGAAGTTATGGAGCCGGTTGTTGGTCGTTTAACCGGCAGTGATATTGGACCAGGACGTTTCCCTGAGACCGCTTCCATCGTGTATGAGTTTGACCAGTTGACTGGAAATATTTCAGATCTAACTGGCAAGCGAATTCTTATAACAGCAGGTGGCACCCGTGAGAACATTGACCCAGTTCGATTCATTGGAAACAGATCTTCTGGAAAACAAGGTGTTGCAATTGCTAAGGCGGCAATACGACGAGGAGCGGACGTTCATTTGATCGCTGCCAATGTGGATGAAAACCAGGTAATGGGAATAGAAACTACTCATGTCGTTACAACACAGGAGATGCATGAAGCACTTCTGGAAAGGTTTCCAGAAATCGACATTCTCATCATGAGCGCAGCGGTTGCGGATGCTAAACCTAAATGGACCTCGATAGACAAGATTAAAAAGGCAATGCTTGGCAGTATTGAACTTGTTCCTAATATGGATCTTCTAGCCGATATCAGCAAAGGAAAAACGAACCAGATTATCGTTGGATTTGCTGCTGAAACGAAAGACCATCTCATCGAAGCACGCAGGAAACTTGAGAGCAAAGGGATGGATGTTATATATGTCAACGATGTTTCAGGCGGGGCTATTTTTGGCAAAGATCAGACTATGGGTACGATACTCACACGCAATGATGCAGATATAGCGGTCAAGGAAACCTCCAAAGACGCTCTCGGTAATCTACTCCTTGATCAAGCCATCCGACAGATTGGTTGAAAATGTCAAAACGCCTTTTTACATCAGAATCAGTGACCGAGGGACATCCAGATAAAATTGCAGATGCAATATCAGACGCTGTTTTGGATTCATTGATTTCTCAAGATAAAACAAGTCGAGTGGCTGTTGAAACCTTGATCACAACAGGTCAAGTTCATGTTGCTGGCGAAGTAACAACTAATGGATATGCCGATGTGATGGGTATAGTCCGAGATACTGTTTTAGATATTGGATATGACTCTTCCGATAAGGGTTTTGATGGAAATTCCTGCGGCGTTTCGATCTCTATTGGTCAACAATCACAAGATATTGCAGCTGGTGTCGATGATGCATATGAACATAGAGTCTCTGCCGCAGTTGATCCATTAGACCTTCAAGGCGCTGGAGATCAAGGATTAATGTTTGGCTATGCATGCGATGACACCAAAGAATTAATGCCACTTCCAATCTGGTTGGCACACGCATTGGCTGCTCAGTTGACCAAAGTTAGAAAGTCTGGAGAACTCGCGTACCTTAGACCTGACGGCAAAACACAGGTAACCATCGAATATGAAGGTGACAAGGCCATTGCTATCGATACGGTAGTCATTTCTAGCCAGCATTCAGAAAATGTAGATGTGGCAAAGAAGCTAACACCGGAGATTATTGAGCATGTTATAGATCCGATTCTAAAGTTGATAGATCTTCCAAAGAGTAACTTACGAACTCTGATAAATCCGACGGGTCGCTTTGTAATCGGCGGTCCTATGGGAGATGCAGGGCTAACAGGTAGAAAAATTATCGTTGATACTTACGGTGGAATGGCGCGTCACGGAGGTGGGGCATTTAGCGGCAAGGATCCATCAAAGGTTGATCGCTCGGCTGCTTATGCCATGCGTTGGGTGGCAAAGAATGTTGTTGCGGCCGGTTTGGCTAAAAGATGTGAAGTCCAGGTTGCATATGCGATCGGTAAAGCCCAGCCAGTTGGAGTTTTTGTAGAAACTTTTGGGACCGAAACTGTTCCTGTTTCAAAGATTCAGGATGCTGTTATTTCGACATTTGACCTACGTCCTGCTGCAATCATTAGAGATTTGGAATTACTACGCCCCATCTACTCACTAACGAGTGCATATGGACACTTTGGACGCGAACTTCCAGAGTTTGCTTGGGAGCGCACGGATCGAACTTCTGCACTTCAAAACGCAATTAAATAAATAGGAACATCTTGTGGCAACCTCTAGGCTTTTTCGCTTAAGAGCCGAAGTTGCTGCAGCGCCGTCCGGTCCCAAAGCCTCTTCCCTCGCGTATGTCAAAGTTCGTGTTGATACCGGTGTTTTTCACCTTGATGAACTCTATGACTACTCTGTTCCTGAGAAATTCACCAATTTAGCTACTGTTGGAATTCGAATTCAAATACCTTTTGGTAACAAAGAAGTTGAAGGAATAATCGTTGAACGTGTCGCACATCCAGAACGTGCCGGAACAATTAAATCTATTTCCAAGATTCTCTCTCCCTATCCGGTAGCAACAGCTGACTCACTCAAATTAATAGATGACATTGCTTGCGATTACGCTTGCAATCCTTGGGATGTTATCCGCTCAGCTATCCCACCCAGAGTTGCCTCCGTCGACAAGAAAGTGGCCACTAAAGAGCTTTTACTAGAAAACCAATTGCAGCCTACAAAGTCAACAAGATTGCGAGATTTGAAGAAAATAGAATCACGTTTCATACAGTTGGCTCCTTCCATCGATGCTTCTGAACAGGTGGCATCTATCGCAGAGAGCCATCTTGCTAAAGGAAATGTGCTAATCGTTGCTCCAGATGAGAGCGATGTTGATCAAATTATTCATCATCTTGCGTCAGCCAAAAAACCTGTCTTAAAACTAACCGCTTCAATGTCGCGTGAACAAAGATATGCAAATTTTCTCAAATGCCTAAGTAACAACAAAAAAATAGTTGTCGGGACGCGAAGTGCCATTTTTGCACCAGTTTCCGAACTTTCAACAATTATCATCTTTAAAGAATCTTCACCTGAGCATTACGAAATCCGATCTCCAGGTTGGAATAGTAAGGATGTGGCAACAAAACGTTCAACGTTAGAAAAGGTGAATTTGATTACCGTTGGGTTTTGCCCATCGCTGCAAATGGCGCATGCAATTGATGAAGGAGAGAGTGAGTTTGAACCACATCAGCGTTCTGTAGTTGTACACGCCTTTAATCCGGATCTAGGAACACTCTTGCCCGGAAGAATCTTTCCGGAGATAAGAAAAGCCCTTAAGAATGGCCCAGTGCTTTTTCTAGCAGCAAGGAAAGGTTATGGAAACGCGCTCCTGTGTGCACAATGCAGAAACATCGCTCAATGTGATTGTGGTGGTCGTTTACAGGTTGGAGGCCGATTGATTCCACCAATATGCGTTCATTGCGGAAAGAACTATAAGGAGTGGACGTGCGTTTTTTGTAAGGGAAGTTCTCAGTATCTTGCAGGCCGTGGAATTGAAAGGGCATCAGAAGAAATCTCTCGGGCATTTCCTGGAACGCCTGTGATCATCTCAGCAGGGGATGTAATTAAAGATCACATTGAAGCTAAATCTTCACTAGTTCTCTCAACACCGGGGGCGCAGCCAAGAGTAAAAGGTGGTTATGCTGCCGTGGTTATTTTGGATGCAATCAGATTGTTTTCACATACAGATATTCGCACGCCAGAACGAGCACGGGAGACCATTTTCGAAACTGCATCTTTGGCCGGCCATAGCGGTAACGTAATCATGGTTATTGACACCGTACATCCGATAGTTGCAGCGGTCACACGTTGGAATGTTGTTCCTATTTTGAAGCGTGATCTTTTCGAACGAAAGGAACTTAATCTTCCACCCTATGTAGCATCTGCAGTTCTTATCGTCTCTGAAAAAGAGAGCATTTCTATAGCAACAGGGCTACGCAAAGCCATCAATGACAATAGATTGCCGCCATCAGTTCAAGTTTTTGGTCCCACACCTATTGCAAAGAGTCAGTCCAAAATAGTTCTATATTGCGATCGCAGTGAGGCAGGTGTCTTGCAATCTTTCTTGCACGAACTACAGAAAAAACGCAGCGTCGCTAGGAAAGATTTGTTGACATTGCGATTAGAGCCTTATTCCCTCTAAAGCGTTGGTAGTATTGACTCATGTCAATTCAACCGATCCGGTTATTTGGTGATCCGGTCCTTACAACACCTGCATCAGATGTCACCACTTTTGATAAAGAATTGCGCACTCTTGTAGCCGATTTAACGCAAACAATGCTCGATGCTCCTGGCGCAGGGTTGGCAGCTCCGCAGATTGGTGTTCCACTTAGAGTCTTTGTATGGGATGTTGATGAAGCATTGGGTCACCTTGTTAATCCAACACTTGATCTCAGTGATGAAATGCAAGACGGGGAAGAGGGTTGCCTGTCTTTTCCCGAGATTCGCTATGACACGCCTAGATCCATGCACGTTGTGGCCAAAGGCTTTAATATGCATGGTGAACCCGTAACAATTGAAGGAACGGAGTTTCTAGCACGCGCCCTCCAACATGAGAACGATCATCTAAATGGAGTGCTCTTCATCGATAAGCTTTCAAAAACTAATCGAAAACTAGCAATGAAAGAAATACGCGAATCAGATTGGTTTTCACAGGCTTCCGAAGCAGGCTTCAAGGTTTCGATTAAAGAATCGCCTCACTCGATGTTCGGACGGAATACTTAGTGCGTATTGCTGTTGCTGCGACCCCAGGTGTTGCTATACCGACATTGGATTGGCTGCTTTCATCTGAACATCAATTAGATCTGATAATTACACAGCCTGACAGGCCATCCGGGAGAGGTCAGAAAACTACCGAAAGTGCGGTCTCCGTGTGGGCTCGTGAGAAAAAAATTGAGGTGATCAAACCTGATGCATCATCGGAATTGTTACCTGTTGCAGCAAAATTTGATCTGATCGTTACGATCGGTTATGGCGTAATTCTTCCTGACAACTTACTTAACCTTCCTCTTTATGGATTCTTAAATCTCCACTTCTCATTATTGCCTGCGTATCGCGGCGCTGCGCCAGTTCAACGCGCATTGGAAAATGGCGAGTCAGAAAGCGGCGTTACAGTCTTCAAACTTGATAAAGGTTTAGATACAGGACCAATTTATTCACAAGCAACGCTTGCCATTGAGCCGACGTGGAGGAGCTTTGAACTTTTACAGGAATTATCCGAGCTTGGAGTTGCTGTTATCAAAGAAGCAATAAATAAGATCGAATTGGGCGTTGAGCCACTGCCACAAATTGGTCCAACATCTTATGCGGCTAAGATTTCAAAGATCGAGGCAAAAATCGATTTTGATCTTCCAGCCCATACAGTCTTGCGAAGAATTAAGGCTTTCACATACGAACCAGGAGCATGGACGGTGTTTAATCAAGAACCTTTCAAAATATCCGACGCTAAAGAGATTGATCATTCGCAAGGTAGTCCAGGTGAAGTTTATATTTTTGATCAAAAGGTGATTGTTTCCTGTGGCAGTTCAACGAGTTTGGAACTCTTAAAGGTGACGCCATCTGGAAAACGAGAGATGAGCGCCATCGATTGGAGCCGTGGTGCACGGTTAGAACAAGGTGCCTGTTTTGGTTGAGCCCGGCAGGAAAACATTTAGATCTCCAAAGCCGGATGCGGCGAGATTGCTCGCTTTTGATCTTATAACTGAGGTCAATCGAAATTTGGGCTATTCAAACTTGCTTACGCCACAAGCCTTAACTGCTAGTTCCTTAGATGAAAGAGATAGGTCTCTCGTTACAGAACTTGTTTATGGAACTATTCGAATGCAAGGAAAACATGACTGGATTATTGAACAGATTAGTGATCGAGCGTTTTCTGAGATAGACCCTGGAATAGTTGATGTTTTGCGTTTTGGCATTCATCAGATTCATGAAATGCGCATCCCCGATCACGCCGCCGTTTCGGCCACGGTAGAGGTTGCGCGAAAACGCCTGGGGGAGTCAAAAGCTAGTTTCGTAAATGCAGCTTTGCGAAGCGTTGTACGTAACACTAAGGAAGAGTGGTTTGCACCATTAGATTTAATTAAAGATCCTATTGAGCAATTCTCAATCCGTTATTCACATCCTGAGTGGATCATCTCTGCCTATTTTGATTTGTTGAAAGATTGGACCGAAGTTGAACTAGCTCTAAAAATAAATAATGAACCTGCTACGCCAACTCTTGTTTCCTGGCCCGGATTTTCAACAGTTGAAGACTTGCTAGAGGTTGGGGGATTACCTACAGAATTTTCACCTTACGGTGCACATTGGAGAGGCAATCCTGGAACCTTAGATTTAATTAAAGCTAGGAAAGCTGGCGTGCAAGATGAGGGTTCCCAACTTGTGGCAGAGATTTTCAGTAAGGTCGCAAATGGTGAGAATTGGTTGGATATGTGTGCAGGTCCAGGAGGCAAAGCAGCATTACTTTCTAGTATTGCAAGAGGACGTTCCATCAACTTCACTGCAAATGAGATTTCAAACAGCCGTGCTGATTTAGTGAGACAGGTGGTTCACGGGGATCGGGTTCTAGTTGGAGATGGACGCGAAATAGGTTCAATGGATCAAAAATACGATGCAATATTAATAGATGCACCATGCACAGGTTTGGGTGCGTTGCGTCGGCGGCCCGAAGTGCGTTGGCGTCGCGACCTAAATGATCTTCGCGCTCTAACTCAATTGCAACGTGAACTCATAGCATCGGGAGTTTCAGCATTAACACCGTGTGGCGTTCTTGGTTATGCAACCTGCTCGCCTCATTTAGCCGAAACCACAGTTCAAGTGGCCGATTTATTGCGTACCTTTCCCCACCTGGAACAGATTTCTGTGGTTCCGTTTTTGCCAGATAATCTATTGGGCGCCGATCGCTCTGGTGCACTTTCTTTATGGACTCATAAACACGGAACTGATGCAATGTATTTAGCATTATTTCGTTCTCGCTCAGGTTAAGGTTCTCGTATGGTCCCTGAAGTGAGAATAACTCCAAGCATCCTAAATGCTGATTTTTCACGATTAAACTCTGAAATTGAAAAGATCAGTGATGTAGCCGATCTTCTTCACCTTGATGTTATGGACAATGTTTTCGTTCCGAATTTTACATTTGATTTTGAGGCAGCATCAAAAATCGTAAAAGAGTCCCAACTGCCAGTCGATGCGCATTTAATGGTCGCTGATGTTGATGAAATTGCAGTGCAATACGCCGAGATCGGGTGTGCTTCGGTAACGATTCACGCTGAGGCAACCCGCAATATCGCTCAGACGTTGAAAAACATTCGTGCAGCCGGTTCAAGAGCAAGCTTAGGGATTAAACCTGGAACCGATATTGATACCTACGAGGAGTTCGTTGATCAATTAGATATGTTTTTAATCATGACTGTAGAACCAGGTTTTGGGGGACAGAAGTTTATGGAAAATATGATGTCCAAGGTAAAGCGAACCAGGCAGATAATCGGGGATCGTCCTATTTGGCTCCAGGTTGACGGTGGAGTTTCAATGTCGACTATCGAATTCGCACTCGAAGCCGGCGCAGATACTTTTGTCGTCGGAAGCGCTGTGTTCAATGATCCAGATCCGGCAGCGATGGTTGAGAAGTTGAGAAAACACGCTCACGATTACTTAGGATCGTGAATAAAAGCAACGCCCCATGGTTATATCTCCAGTAAACTTTGACCATGAAAAGTTTTGATGCGCTATGGATTGAGCTCTCTGAAAAAGTAGCAGAAAATGCTTCCAATTCGGCCACAGTATTTGCCGTAAATTCGGGTGTCCATACGATAGGAAAAAAAGTTTTAGAAGAGGCTGGTGAAGTTTGGCTTGCAGCAGAGCACGAGACAGATGATGAATTAGCAGAAGAGATTAGTCAGTTGCTTTACCACATTCAGGTATTGATGCTCGCTCGTGGTCTTTCCATTAATGATGTTTACAAGTTTCTTTAGGAGATGACAATGCTAAGAGTTGCTGTACCAAACAAAGGATCACTGGCTGATGTTGCCATGGAGACTCTCAAAGAGGCTGGATATCGCCAACGCACGGATAACCGAGATCTTATAATTTCCGATCCTGACAACGGTGTTGAGTTTTACTATCTACGTCCTCGCGATATCGCAGTTTATGTCGGCTCAGGAGAGCTAGAAGCAGGAATTACGGGACGAGATTTGTTGATCGATTCAGGTGCGAAAGCAACTGAAATTCTCCCTCTAGATTTTGGAAAATCTACATTTCGCTTCGCAGGTCCCATGGAAAAGAATCTTTCTATAAGCGACATCTCGGGTAAACGCGTAGCTACGGCATATCCGGGATTGGTTCAGCAACACTTAACTGATTTGAAGATCAACGCTGAAATAGTTCGACTAGATGGCGCCGTTGAAAGTAGTGTCCGTTTAGGAGTGGCAGATCTAGTTGCTGATGTTGTGAGCACGGGAAACACTCTGCGCCAAGCTGGTTTAAAGATCTTTGGAGAACCGATTCTAGAAAGTGAGGCGGTAGTTATCGCCCGCTCAGGAGATCAAATTAAACCTGAACTCGATGTTTTGATTAGAAGAGTTCAAGGGGTTGTTACCGCAAGACGTTATGTCTTACTTGATTATGATGTTCAAAAGACCAATCTAGAGAAGGCATGCGCAATTACTCCAGGCTTAGAGTCTCCGACAATATCGCCACTTCAAAAACCTGAATGGGTTGCTGTAAGAGCAATGGTTCTACGTGGAGAGACTAATAATGTTATGGATCAATTATGGGCAATAGGTGCACGAGGGATTTTAGTAACCGACATTCATGCTTGTCGTTTATAGTCTTTAAAGACCAAGCAGTTTATTAACGCCTCTAAGAGATGGTTCGTTGATTGAATGGTCAGCGGCGGCAATCACGATTGGCTTTGCGTTGAATGCAATACTCAACCCCGCCACTGCCATCATGTCCAAATCATTTGCGCCATCACCGATAGCTACCGTATTGGCTAGCTCCACACCAGATAAAGTAGCAAATTCCAACAAAGCAGTGGCTTTGGCTGCTCTATCAATAATTTGACCTTCAATATTTCCAGTTAGAAATCCACTTTCAATTTCTAAGACATTTGCTCGGAAATACTTTATGGACAATCTCTCAACTATGGGTGCCATTATTTGTACAAACCCTCCTGAAACCAATGAGACGCTATGACCAAGTGAGTGCAGTTGCTCGACCAGTTCTTGAGCACCATCAGTAAGGAGTATCTCTTGTTGAACCTCCTCTAATGCTGTGTAGGGAAGGCCTTTGAGTAAATGAACACGAGAAACCAGACTTTGAGCAAAATCAATCTCACCACGCATAGCTGAATCTGTTATTTGTGCGACATCACTTAGTACGCCTGCTTTTGCGGCCAATAGGTCGATGGCCTCTTGCTGTATAAAGGTTGAATCAACGTCGAATTGGACCAACAACTTAGGTTTACTCATCATTGGCGCACACCTATGGTCATAGGGAAAAGACCCTAATATCCGGAGCATTTTCAAACTGTAGTTCATTCATAGCTTCAGTCGCCGTATGCAAATCTGCACCCGAAATTTTAAACAAGAGACCAACTTTTTCCTGGTTCAACCTAGTAATACTCTCTATATTGGCCTTCAAATCTTCTATTCCCTTGGTTACGGTCATCAAAAGCATTGGATTCATCTTCTCTGCGCTTACTTCAATTCCGATGCACTCTTTTGGAGCGGGGAGTTTGCTTTGTTCAGAGAATATAGTTGCAATATCGAAACCAGAATTTTCAGCAAACAGATTTAAGTCGGTCTCAATTGCACTTTGATGTGCGGGATTCAAAGTGATGAGTAGAGTCAGTATTAGTCTGTTATTGATCACTATCTGCTCAACATCATAAACTTGGATTGCAAACTCTGAGAGTGAACTAAAAAGACCGCGAGCAGCTCCTGGAGAATCCTGCCCAGTGAGTAGAATTAATCCCGCAAAAACCGGGCTCTTCTCTGCTAGATCGTTCATAAGAAACCTAAGTTTATCTCTAAAGAGCCTTGCTTCAGGCATGGTTTTGCACTCACTTTGGCTCTAAAAGCACTATGTTTTGCATCTATGAGTAGTCAGAATGTGCTTGCACTTCGTGATGTCACTGTTATCAGAGGCGATCGCACAATCCTTGGACCTTTAAACCTTGCCATTTCGCAGGGTGAGCGCTGGGTGATTCTAGGGCCAAATGGTGCAGGAAAATCCACACTTCTTCAGATGCTTGCAACAAAAATATTTCCAACCACGGGGCAAGTAAGTGTCCTCGACCGCGAGTTCGGACGCATAGATTTATTCGAATTACGTACTCGTATTGGAATTTGCAGCTCGAGTATCGCCGAAGAGATTCCGGGCGAAGAGATTGTGAGAGATGTAGTTCTAACGGCGGCATATGCAATTTATGGAAGATGGAATGAAGGTTATGACCTGTGGGATGAATCTCGAGCAATTGCACTACTCACAACTTTCGGCGTTCGAGAATTGGGAAGTAGAGAATATGGAACGCTTAGTGAAGGGGAAAAAAAGCGAGTCCAGATTGCTCGTGCTCTCATGACTGATCCGGAGCTTTTGTTGTTGGATGAACCGGCTGCCGGATTAGATGTTGGTGGGCGAGAGGATTTACTCTCGCGCCTGACAAGCTTTTCCTCAGATCCACTGGCTCCTGCAACGGTCCTTGTGACGCACCACATCGAAGAGATACCCGTTGGAACAACGCATGCACTGATTTTAAAATCGGGAACAGTGGCTGTCTCTGGACCCATAGAGCACGTTGTTACTTCTGATCATGTCTCAGCAATTTTTGAAACGCCGATAACTGTTACCTGCGAGTCAGGACGCTACTTTGCCCGGGCTACTCTATAAACAGTTGCATTCAGATTGGCAAAAGGTCTTAGTCGATCTTCAACATCACATTGACTCGATAGAGAGTTCCTTAGACAAGAAAAATGTTGCCCCGGATTTTGACAGTATTTTTAGAGCATTAACCTCTCCTATATCCTCCATAAAGGTGGTCATATTCGGACAGGATCCATACCCAACTCCGGGAGTTGCACACGGTTTAGCGTTTTCGGCAAAAAAGAATGGGACGAAAATTCCAGCATCCCTTCAAAACATTTTCAAGGAGCTTAAAGACGATATTGGTAACCCACTGCGTAGCCAAACCGATCTGAGCGATTGGGCCCAGCAAGGAGTTTTACTCCTAAACCGAATCTTGACGACATCTGTTGGAAGTTCTCTCGCGCATTCAAAAATGGATTGGGAGAGAGTTACTGATCGAGTTGCACAGGTTCTGGGGCAACGGGATGTAGTAGCAATATGTTGGGGCCGATATGCGCAAGAGGTAGCTACGTACTTTCGCGATGAGTGGCTAATCACCTCAGTCCATCCGAGTCCTTTGTCGGCTTATCGTGGTTTCTTTGGGTCTCAACCTTTTTCGAGGGCTAATACGATTCTAGAAAATAATGGAATCTCTGCCGTTATGTGGTGACAGACTTCATGGAAATTCGCAGTTTGTAAAGACTGGGAATAAGTAAAGGCCCCTGTGAACCAGAGGCCTTTACTTTTTAACCTAACTACTTACATTGTGCTATTTCGTTTAGATTTTCATTCAATAACTTACTGGTTATCCGACCCAAGTATTAATTGGTGAAGACAAGAAATAGACCATGAACAAAGCAGCAATGAGCCATAGAAGTGCATGGATCTCTTTGCCACGACCCTGAACGAGTCGAATAACCACATGTGTAATGAAACCTGCACCAATACCAACTGTGATGTTGTAGGTAAACGGCATCAAAATGATGGTCAAGAACGCTGGAACAGCGATTCCCATGTCATCCCAGTCAATATTCTTAATCTGAGACATCATAAGGAAGCCAACAATAATCAAAGCAGGAGTTGCTGCCTCGTAAGGGATTATGTTGACGATAGGTGAGAGAACAGTTGTAAGAAGGAACAGAACACCGGTGACCACAGAGGCCAAACCAGTTCTTGCACCTTCGCCCACACCTGAGGCTGATTCGATGTAAGAGGTATTTGATGAAACACCTGCAGCGCCACCTGCGGCAGCTGCAACAGAGTCAACAAGCAAAATGCGGTTTGCATTTGGCACGTTTCCATCTTTATCAATTAGACCAGCTTCATGACCAATGGCGGTCATAGTTCCCATGGTGTCAAAGAAGTCAGCTAGCAAAAGCGTAAATACTAACAACGCCGCTGCAATAAAGCCGATCTTTGAAAATGACCCGAATAGGTTGAATTGACCCAAGAGATCAAAATTTGGTGTCGCAACAACTTCAGTAGGAATGGCCGGAACATTAAGTCCCCAGCCCTTTGGATTTATGAAATCTTTACCGTCTGCGGTGAACGCACCTGGAATGTAGTTGGTACCAACTTTAAATGCTCGCTCGATAATGATTGAAAGAATAGTTGCCACCGTGATTCCAATTAGGAGAGCGCCTTTAACTTTCTTAACCATAAGAACAACCATTAGGAAGAAGCCAACAATGAAGACAATGATCGGCCATCCAATCAGTGATGTTCCATTACCAAGTGTTACAGGTACTGGACCTGAACCGGTTTTGCGAACAAAGCCTGCATCTACCAAGCCAATCAAGGCAATAAACAGCCCAATACCGACTGAAATCGCAACTTTAAGTTGCGCGGGAACTGCCTTGAAGACTGCAGTTCTAAAGCCAGTAAGTACCAGCACGAGAATGATGAGGCCTTCGAGTACCACAAGACCCATTGCATCAGCCCATGTCATTTGGGAAGCAACCCCATACGCAACAAATGTGTTGAGTCCGAGTCCAGTAGCAATTGCAAGTGGATAATTTGCAACAACACCCATAAGCAATGTCATGATGCCGGCGACGAGAGCTGTAGCGGCAGCAATCTTTGCCATTCCACCTTCTCCGCCGAGAAAATCACCGTTCGCATCCGTGGCTCCGCCAAGAATGATTGGGTTGAGTACAACTATGTAAGCCATCGTGAAGAATGTGACAACTCCGCCACGAACTTCTCGACCGATTGTCGATCCGCGTTCACTTATTTTAAAGAATGAATCCAGCATGAATTCACCTTTCTGTTTTGGTATCGGGGGTGTTTGCGACCCCGTGTGCGAAAAGGCGCACAGCCTTGGGAAGCCTTAAGCCTAATGATTACTGAGAAGTAACTCGGGCAACGACACCGAGAGATATAGCTATGGATTGCCCTATAAGTACTGCAAATAGCAGTGTTCCTAGCCCAACGGTGCCTCCGAGGATCGCCCCGAGGACTAAAACAAAAGCCTCAATGGCTAAACGAACTCTCCCGATCCGAATTCCTGATCGGGTGTGAATCGCTGTCATTAACCCATCTCGGGGTCCAGAACCTAAACCACAAGTGATGTAAAAGGCCGAACCGAATCCAACCAAAGAGATTCCGATGAAGCAGTAAAAGACGGCGAGGACAAAATTATCAGCTTGTGGAAAGAGCGTGACACCAATTTGTATCGCGACAGCAATTACAACAATGTTGGATAATGTGCCAAGTCCAGGACGCTCTTTAAGTGGGATCCAAAGTAGAAGAACAAGTGAGCTGATTAGAAAAGTTGACCAACCTAGAGTGATATCTAATCGCTCGGATATCCCTTGAGCAAGCACAGACCACGGTGCATTTCCTATCTGACTCTGTATGAGTAGTGAATCACCTAATCCAAAAATAAAGAGTCCGAAGAACAAAATCATTGCACGAATAGTGTTGAGAGACCAACGGGAATTAGCTGTCCATGGAGTTAACGGCACTGTCTTATGGGGACGAAGAAAGTTCTGTAGCCATGAAAGCATTTAGCGAGTCTAACGACTGTGGCTATACTGCGTAGATGTTTCCTGGCATAGGCACGCTAATCAATGTTGTTGCAATCGTTGGTGGTGCTGGCATTGGCGTTGTTGTGGGCGCTCGGATGAAGGAACGAACGCGAACTTTACTCACGGATGTTCTAGGCCTAGTACTTATTCTAGGTGCTGCCTCTGCGGTTATTCCGCTTTGGTCTACCCGATATGTAGATGCAGTTCCACAAGGGTGGACACTCTTGATTGTTCTTGGAGCTTTACTTATTGGTGGACTTATTGGCTCACTTTTAAAACTAGAAACCCGTTTGGATGGGCTGGGCGAGCGTCTAAGAATTAGGTTTAAAGCCGGGAGTGATTCGCCTTTTGTAGAGGGTTTCGTTGCAGCATCCCTGCTTTTTGCCATAGGTCCTCTAGCAATTTTAGGAAGTATTAGCGATGGAATGGGAACAGGTATAGATCAACTTGTTCTGAAAAGTACGTTGGACTTTTTTGCCGCGATGGCCTTTGCAACATCACTTGGTTGGGGAGTGGCAGTCTCTGCTATTCCAGTGGCTATTTATCAAGGTGTCTGGACCATTGTCGGTTTAGGTCTTGGCCAGATCCTTGATGGTTATCAGATCGATGCCATGACGATTGTTGGTGGAATCATGCTGATGTGCATCTCACTACGCCTTCTTAACATTAAGCAGGTTGCAGTTGGAAATCTTCTTCCAGCTCTTGCCATTGCACCAATGCTGGCATTGATTGTGCATTCTTTTAACTAAATAGTAGAAGCATCAATCACAAAACGATATTTAACATCACTTGCTACAGTCCTTACGTAAGCCTGATTAATGTAATCAGCGTTTATAACTTCAACTTCGCTGAGGATGTTGTGCTCTCCGCAGAAGTTGAGCATCTCTTGCATCTCTGGAATACCGCCGATCATTGAACCTGCAATCCTTCGTCGTCCATTGAGCAAGGTGGAAACATTTACCTTGTAGGGGCGTCCGGGTAGACCTATGACAACTAATGTTCCATCGAGCTTTAGGAGCTTCAAGTAGTCATCAATAACTATTTCTGCACTAATGGTGTTAAGAATAAGGTCAAACTTTTTCTCTATAGCCTTGAAGTTATCGGGATTACTCGTATCGATGAATGAGTGCGCACCCATTGCTAGGGCATCGGCCTGTTTTTTTGGTGAATGAGATAAAACGGTTACTTCTGCGCCCATGGCGACTGCAAATTTGACCCCCATATGTCCCAGCCCGCCAAGACCCATCACAGCGACCTGCATTCCGGGGCCAGTTTTCCAATGCTTTATTGGCGAGTACAAAGTTATGCCTGCACAAAGCAAAGGTGCGACGCCTCGTAAATCTAAGTTAGAAGGTATTCTCAACGCATAATCTTCGTTGATGACAAAAACATCACTATAGCCGCCCATTGCAACGGTCTTTCCATCTGCTTCCATACCGTTGTAGGTACCGATCATTCCCTTAAGACAGTATTGTTGAAGACCGGCCTCACAACTGCTACATGTTCGACAGGAATCAATAAAAACACCAATACCGATTGATTCGCCAACTTTAAATTTTGTGACTTTTTTTCCTACAGAAGTCACTATTCCTGCAATTTCATGACCAGGAACCATCGGAAATATTGCAGGTCCCCATTCCTCGGCAACTTGGTGAATATCACTATGGCATATTCCCGAGTATGAAACTCTCAAAGCAACATCATGATCACCGACGTCTCGACGATCAAAAGAAAAAGGCACCAGCGGTGATCCTGCGCTCATTGCTGCATAGGCTCTAGTCTTCATTTCAATTACTCCTTAAATGGAAGTGGTTGCGGTGATGTATGAGCGGCCCTGGAACCACTAGCCGTGACTTGTCGCATGTGGTGACGTCTGCATAGAACTTCGTAGGCAACTTGTGCGCCAGGTGCGACATCTCCAACTACTACCTGTTCTCCTTCAATAACCATTGTCCCACCAACGGTTCGCGCATTATGAGTTGCCCTTGAGCCGCACCAACAGAGTGCTTCAACTTGCAACGTATTTACTCTGTCAGCAAGTTCTACTAATCGAGCCGAACCTGGAAATAGAGAGGTGCGAAAATCTGTAAGAATTCCGAATGCAAAAACATCTATACCTAAACCATCAACAATACGCGCTAGTTGTTCTATCTGAATTTTTTCATAAAACTGAGCCTCATCACAGATTATGTAATCAATACGTTCTCCGACAGATAGGTGATCTACTACGTACTTGTGCAGATCTAGACCAGGAAATACCTCAATCGCCGGACTAGATAAACCCAACCTAGAGGAAATGGTGCCACTTCCTGCTCTGTCTTTATTTGTGAAAATAAAGCCGGTACGTCCTCGCGATTGATGGTTGTGGGCAGTTTGTAGTGCAAGAGTTGATTTGCCGCTATCCATCGTTCCGCAGTAGTAGATCAACTCAGCCATGGTGAGCATCCTGCCACAGCGGAAGGATTTTTTCCTAGAAGGCTGATTCTGGTTGCGCAGCAGAAAGGAGAGCTATGAAACTAAAAAGGAGGTGATCGGAATCTGTGGATAGGTTTCGTTGATCTTTTGCCGACCAGATAAACCCGATATTTCAAGAAGTGCGAGGACGTGAACTACATCGCCACCAATTCTTTGAATTAAATCTATCGCAGCGGCAATAGTCCCACCCGTCGCAAGAACGTCATCAATGAGCAAAACCTTAGCACCATGACTAACGGCATCTTTATGAATTTCCAGAGTATCGACACCATATTCAAGTCCGTACTTTGCCGAAACGCTCTCGTGCGGGAGTTTGCCTGCTTTCCGGATCGGTACGAATCCGCTACCCAAACTATTTGCCACGGCGGATGCGAATATGAAACCTCGCGCTTCAATACCAGCAATTACTGTTGATGAATCGGCAAATGAAGCGAATTCTTTGGTTACTGAATTAAAAGCTGCCCCATTTGAAAGTAAAGGAGTAATGTCCTTAAAAAGAATTCCAGGTTTTGGAAAATTCGGGACATCTCGAATAAGTTGCAGGGCCTGATCAATATGCATGTGTCCGAGAGGGGACTTGAACCCCTAATCCCTTGCGGGAACTAACACCTCAAGCTAGCGCGTCTGCCAATTCCGCCACCCGGACAAAGTGATGGTCAAGGATAGCAATCCAGTGACACAATAGCGAAATGTCTTCTTCCACCTCAACGGAGATCATCGACGAAACCATTCGAATCTGCCGGGAACTGATTCAAATCCCGAGTGTTAATTATGGCGATGGAAATGGAAATGAAAAAGAAGTAGCTGAACATGTGGTGAAACTTCTTGAAGAAGTTGGAATCAAAACAACAGTTTATGAATCTGCCCCTGGTCGTTGCAATGTAATTGCTCGCATAAAGGGTAGTGATAGCAAACGTCCAGGCTTAGTTGTTCATGGTCATTTAGATGTGGTTCCGGCAAATGCACAGGATTGGTCGGTTGATCCCTTCGAAGCAGAGATAAAAGATGGCTACATTTGGGGCAGAGGCGCCGTAGATATGAAGAATATGAATGCAATGATTATTGCTACTGTTCGACATTGGGCGCGGGTCGGTTTCATACCAGAACGCGATATTGTTTTAGCATTTTTTGCAGATGAAGAGGCCGGCAGCATTTTTGGATCTCACTTTATGGTTGACAAGCATCCTGAAGTATTTAGCGGTTGCACAGAGGCGATCTCTGAGGTTGGGGGGTTTTCTGTAACTCTTCCTAATGGCAAACGGCTTTACCTTATTGAAACTGCCGAAAAAGGTATTCATTGGATGCGTTTAACAGCGCAAGGACGCGCCGGTCACGGTTCCGTGATGAATCTAGAGAATTCAATTACTCGAATTTCAGAAGCTGTAGCAAAAATCGGTACCTATCAATGGCCACAGAGATATAGTAAAACAGTAAAAGTTTTTTTCCAGCGAGTTGCTCAAGTTACTGGGCGAGAATATGATGACAAAAATTTACAACCACTTCTTTCTGAGCTTGGTTTTGCATCACGAATGATCGGTGCGACATTACAAAATACCGCCAATCCAACAATGTTGGAGGCCGGCTATAAGGCAAATGTCATTCCTGGTTCGGCTTCGGCGGTGATAGATGGTCGATTCATTCCAGGATATGAGGATGAATTAAACGAAACAATTAGAAAAATTGTTGGTCCAGATATTTCAATTCAGACAATTACAAGGGATAAGGCCTTGGAAGTTGCCTTTGAAGGTGATCTAGTTGATCAAATGTGTCGCTCCTTGTTAAAGCACGATTCTGATGCCATCCCGGTCCCATATGTCATGAGCGGTGGCACTGACAATAAAGCTTTGGCCGACCTAGGAATCATTGGTTATGGCTTCTCGCCTTTGAAATTGGAGGCCGACTTTGATTTCATGGCAATGTTCCATGGCGTCGATGAGCGAGTGCCGATAGATGGCTTAAGTTTTGGAGTTCTCGTTTTGAAAGATTTTTTGGAAAACGCTTAAAAACTTACGTCATCTAGTGCTGAACGAACTATAGATGGAAGTTCAATTTCTTCACTCTTTAATATTCCGCGCAGTTGTGCGCCAGTGCGCGCTCCAACTAAAGCAGTTGTTATTCCAGGAGCATCTCTAACCCAGGCTAAAGCTATTTCAAGGGGGGAGAAGCCCAATCCTTGCGCAGCGACGACAACTGCTTCGACAATGCGAGCAGAATGATCATCCAGATAGGGCTCTACTTGCTTGGCAAAATGGGGCGCAGCTGCACGTGAGTCACTTGGGATTCCATTGCGGTATTTGCCCGTTAATACTCCTCTTCCAAGTGGAGCCCAAGCGATAAAACCTAATCCACAATTTTCCGCAGCGTCCAAAATTTCATTCTCTGCGTCTCTGTTCAATAGTGAATATTCATTTTGGGCACAAGAAAGTGGAGCTTTCATGCTGTTACTTTGCTGCTTGGTAGCCGCTCTTGCTAACTGCCAACCTGAATAATTACTCACTCCTACATATCTTGCACGGCCGCTTGTGTATGCATAATCCAGCGCCGACAAAGTTTCATCTAGGGGAGTCAATTCATCCCAGCTGTGTATTTGCCACAGATCGACATAATCTGTTCCTAATCTTTCCAAGGTTCGATCCAGATCAGATATTAAAAACTGTCGAGTTGCGTTAACCCTTCGAGCATTTTCATTGAGATTGATTCCAGCCTTACTAGCTATTACAACCTCTTCACGTTTAAAGAGAGTGGATATAAGACCACCAATCAAACGCTCGCTATCACCGTCTCCATAGGTAGGAGATGTGTCTAGGAAATTTCCTCCAGCATCGAGATAGGCCCGGCATTGATCGGCAGCTTCAATCTCATCCGTGTCTCGTCCCCATGTCATTGTCCCCAAGCCCAAGCGCGATAATTCCAATCCGCTACTACCTGCGCGTCGTTTTTCCATGGGGCGACGATAGCAAGGCAGAGCTAGCAAAGCTGCGATAACCTTTGATTTATGCGAGTGGTTTTAATCAGACATGCACATTCACAAGCGAACTTGGCAGGTGTGTTATCTGGTAGACGTCCAAATGTTCATCTTTCAAAAGAAGGTATTGAACAGGCAAAAGATCTTGCCCGAAGGCTCGGTGATTTTACGCCTCATGAGATTCGAATTTCTCCTATGGAACGGTGTTTAGAAACCATCAATCCTTGGCTAAATCAAAAGAGCAATCAAAAAACCTTCAAACAGAAACTAGTAATTGATCATGGTTTAAATGAGGTCGATTATGGCGATTGGTCAGGAAAGAAACTCTCGGTGCTCTCTAGAAATAAATTGTGGACTGTTGTTCAAAACACGCCAAGTCAAATGTACTTCCCAAAAGGCGAAGGCATCCTCGAGATGCAAACCAGGGCCTTGCAATCTATTCATAACAGCATCGACAAGAAAGCAAAAGCCCCGCTAGTGATAGTCAGTCACGGCGATGTCATCAAGTCAATTGTTGCCGCATCTCTAGGGATGCACATCGATGAGTTCCAACGAATCATTATTGATCCATCTTCGATTAGTGTTATTGATTTTTCTCTTGCAAAACCTCGCGTGCTCCTACTCAATGACAATCGAGCAGTTGTGACCGATCTTTTAATCGCAAAGAAGAGAGCGACAAATCTTCTTGGGGGCGGAGGAGGTAAGTGAGGTATGACATCTCAGGACCTGATCGTTTTGTTGTAGGAACGGTGGGTGCGCCTGGGGAGCGAGCTTTCTTTGTCCAGGTACGAAAAGATCGAAATGTCTATTCAGTGGCCATTGAGAAAGACCAAGTTCGGGCGATCGTCTCAAGGTTAGAAATAATCATCGCAGAGATAAAGCGAGCAAATCCATTTGAAATTGTTGAAATAGCCCCAGTCGATGACGCTCCGCTAGATACACCAGTTGATGCGATGTTTGTGACTGGGGCAATCTCAATCTCATGGGACAACGAAGTGAAATCGATCAAGTTTGAATTTTTTGAAGGTTCAACCGAATCGGATGGACCTGATGATCAAATTCTATGTTTGTCTGTTAGTTTGGGAACCGCTCAATCATTTGCGCAACGCTCTAAAGCAGTTGTTAATGCAGGGCGTATTCCATGTCCGTTCTGTTCGATACCGATTGACCCACGGGGTCATCTGTGTCCTCGAGCAAATGGTTACAAACGATAGTGAAGAAATGATCAGCAGTCAGAACAAACAATCTGCCATTTCAGATGGTGAACTCACCGTTACTGGGCGTTTAGTTGACGCATCAAATGCAACCCTTTATGCCCATGTTATTCATGAAGATAAAAAGATCATCTGCATTTACAAACCAATTGCTGGGGAACGCCCGCTTTGGGATTTTGATCAAGGATGTCTTGCTCATCGCGAATTCGCTGCGTACTGTGTTAGCAACTACCTTTCACTTGATTTAGTGCCCTTCACTGTTTTGAGAGATGGTCCCTATGGTCAAGGAATGGTTCAAGAGTGGATAGACATCGATGAATCAATTGATTTATCAGAGTATTTTCCTCAAGACCACCCTGATCTCCGGAGAATGGCTCTCTTTGATGCCATCGTTAACAATACAGATCGCAAAATTGGTCACATACTGCCGACAGTCAGTCATGGTCTCTTCGGTTGCGATCATGGCGTAACTTTTCATAAGGACGACAAATTGCGAACCGTGCTCTGGCAATGGTCGGGTAAAGAGCTTACGGACACAGAGATTGACTTACTTGAAAAATGCAAACAGGGCATAAATGGTGAACTGGGTGACATTCTTTCGCCGCTCTTAACAGAGGATGAGATTCAGGCGATAGTCAATCGAGTTGATCGGCTTTTGGAAAGCCGGATGTTTCCGGAACCATCTCCACATTGGCCTGCTGTACCTTGGCCTGCTTTTTAATCTTTAATCTGAATCTGACATAGAATTCGAATATGAAAGCCTGGAGTCCGATAACGGTAAATGATCTTTCGGCGTCCATGGTTTTTCCAGCAATTCGTCTTACAGATACTGCCACTTCCTCAAAGAAAGTGCTTACCAAGAAGAAACAGTATCGGATGTATGTGTGTGGAATAACTCCGTATGACGCAACTCATTTAGGGCACGCAGCGACATATCTTTCCTTTGATCTAATTCATCGCCTCCTTCTGGCAAGTGGAGCGAAAGTAAACTATGTACAAAACATTACTGACATTGATGAACCACTCTTAGAAAGAGCCAATCGAGATGGCGTAAAGTGGGATGAATTAGCAGCAGATCAAATTGAGCTATTTAGAAAAGATATGACGGCGCTTCAGGTCATTCCACCAACTAGCTATGTGGGAGCAATTGAATCAATCCCACTTGTTACACAAGCTATAGATATTATGTCCAGCAACAAAAGTACGTATGAAGTCGATAAAGACCTGTATTTTTCGGTCAATCATGATGGGAAGTTTGGAAGTCTGTCGCACCTGACCCAATCAGAAATGCTCGAGCTGTTTTCACAAAGAGGCGGGGACCCAACATTGTCAGGCAAAAGGGATCCACTTGACTGTCTTATTTGGATGCAACAGCGCCCGAATGAACCAGGTTGGTCTTCAACCCATGGTTCCGGTCGTCCAGGTTGGCACATCGAATGCACCGCCATCGCGATGGAGTTCCTTAAACCTGATTCCGCAGAGGAGGAATTAATTGATATACAAGGTGGTGGAAGTGATTTAATTTTTCCTCATCATGAAATGTGCGCCGCTCAAGCTCGAGCTATATCAGGTAAAGAACTTGCAACACACTACGTTCATGCCGGGATGATAGGTCTAGATGGCGAGAAGATGAGCAAGAGTAAGGGAAATTTGGTCTTTGTCTCATCCCTATTGGCAAGTGGTATCGATCCCTTTGCAATTAGATGGGCATTAATGAGCGATCATTACAAGAGTGAACGAATGTGGAACAATGAATTGCTAGATCAAGCAGCTATAGAAGTTGAACAATTGAATAACGTTATGAAATCCCAGACTGTTGCGCCTACAGACCAGCTCGCGATAAGTATCATCGAGTTTCTTTCAGACGATTTAGACACATCATCAGTTGTAAAAGCGATAAATAAATGGGTCAATGCAAGTTTAAATGGTGAAACTGGTGGGGATTATCAGCAGATATCTGCAGTGTTAAAAAATCTTTTAGGCTTTAGCATTTAGAATTTAGTCTTCTTGATGGCGCCGCAAATACCTTTCGAACTCTTTTGCTATCGTTTCACCAGATGCTTCAGGAAGTTCTACAGCATCCTTGCTGGCTTCTAGAGATTTCACATATTCGACAACATCTGCATCCTCTGATGCAAGTTGAGTAACAGATACCTCCCATTCCTCGGCTTGTTCTGGTAAGTCACCGAGTGGAATCGTTATCTCTAGGTATTCCTCAATTGCTTGAATCAAAGCTAAGGAGGCTTTCGGTGATGGTGCGTTGGGTGCGTAATGAGGAACCGACGCCCAGAGTGAGAGAGAATCAACACCACGCTTTGTGCAGCCATCTTGCAGGACGCCGATAATTCCTGTTGAACCCTGATATGTCGAAGGTTGTAAGTCAAACTTTATACCTAGGCTAGAACTGGCCGTTGTAGCGATAATTTTTATCGGACGAGTATGTGGTGAATCCGAGAGCATTGCACCGACAGTAATAACTAAAGTTGCCTCTAAATCATCTGCAATATCTAGAATTTCACGAGAAAAAGATTTCCAACGCATAGATGGTTCGACACCGGTGACGATAACCAGATCCCTGTCCATGGAAGGAATTGAAAGACCGAAAATCTGAGTTCCTGGCCACGTGATTTCCCTTTGAGAAGACTCGTTTATTCGTACTTGTGGACGCGATACTTGATAGTCATAGAAATCTTCAGAGTCCACCTGAGCAATTAGAACGGGTACAACATCATCATTAGATTCTTGCCATGCTGACAAGAGGTGTTCTATAGCACCCGATGCGGCTTCAGCACCATCGTTCCAACCAGAAAAAGCAATCAACATAACGGGATTGCGCAGCATTGGTATCTGAAGAATCTCCACGAAAGCAACCTTACGGTAACCTTGTCCAAGTGAACACGCGAAAGTTGGAACAGGCCGAGGGATTGCTTCGGAAAGCCCTTTCTACGCGGGTAGTGATCGCTGATGGTGCGATGGGAACGATGCTCCAGGACGCTGATCCAACGTTGGAAGACTTTCAAAACCATGAGGGTTGTAATGAAATTCTAAATGTAAGCCGTCCAGACATTGTGCGTTCGGTACACGATGCCTATTTAAAAGTCGGTGTCGATGCAATCGAAACGAATACTTTCGGGGCCAACTGGGCCAATTTGGCGGAGTATGGCATTGAGGATCGTATTTATGAACTTGCTTATGTCGGAGGGCTGATTGCGCGAGAGGCCGCGGATTCTTTTTCTACTCCTGATAAACCACGATTTGTTTTAGGTTCATTAGGGCCAGGAACGAAGTTGCCTAGCCTTGGTCATACAAGTTATCAAAAACTCAAAGGTGCGTACTACCTCGCTTCAAAAGGACTTACAGACAGTGGCAGCGATGCTTTACTCATTGAAACTGCCCAAGATCTCTTACAGGTGAAGGCCGCCATAAATGGAGCACGTTTAGCAATAGAAGAATCTGGTCGAGACATAGTTTTAATTGCCCAAGTTACTGTTGAAACAACCGGCACGATGTTGGTGGGTTCGGAAATTGGCGCAGCACTTAACGCCTTGCAACCTCTCGGAGTTGATCTCATTGGCCTCAACTGCGCAACTGGACCTGCCGAAATGTCGGAGCATCTTCGATACTTAAGCAAAAATGCAGATGTAGCAATTTCAGTGATGCCAAATGCTGGACTGCCAGTTCTAGGACCAAAAGGTGCCAGCTATCCTCTTGGGCCAGATGAATTAGCAATGGCTTTGGATACTTTTGTTAAGGATTACGGAATCACTCTCATCGGAGGATGTTGCGGAACAACTCCAGCACATCTAGAAGCAGTTGTTAAGAAGTTGGATCGCAGGGCTGTTCCTAAACGACAAACTACAATTGAACCCGGCGCTTCCTCGCTTTATCAGTATGTGCCCTTTAGGCAAGATAAAACATATTTAGCGATCGGTGAACGCACCAATGCAAATGGTTCGCGTGCATTTCGTGATGCACTTCTGTCGCAAGATTGGGAGAAATGCGTCGAGATTGCAAGAGATCAGATCCGAGAAGGCGCACATATGTTAGATCTGTCCGTTGATTTTGTCGGCAGAGATGGTGCAGCTGACATGGCAGAACTTGCGTCTCGATTTGCAACTGCTAGCACCTTGCCAATTGTTTTAGATTCGACTGAGCCCGCAGTTCTAAAGGCTGGTCTTGAACACCTTGGTGGACGTTGTGTGATCAACTCCGTCAACTATGAAGATGGAGATGGACCAGATTCTAGATTTGCGAAAATAATGCCTTTAGTGCGCGAACATGGCGCCGGTGTTGTTGCACTTACGATTGATGAGCAAGGTCAAGCAAGAGACTGTGACTGGAAATTAAGAGTTGCACGTAGATTGATTGTGGATTTGCGCGATAACTGGGATATGAATGTTGGAGATATTTTGATCGACTGTCTCACTTTTCCGATAGCTACAGGGCAGGAAGAAACGCGCAAGGATGGAATAGAGACGATAAATGCAATCAGAAAACTTAAAGAAGAGTTTCCAGAGGTTCAGACAACTCTAGGAGTAAGTAATGTTTCTTTTGGTCTTAATCCTGCTTCCAGAATCGTTCTCAACTCGGTCTTCCTTCATGAATGCGTTCAAGCTGGATTGGATTCTGCAATAGTTCACCCCTCGAAAATTACCCCGATGAATCGAATTGATGAAAGAGCCAAGAAAGTAGCCCTTGATCTCATTTACGATCGTCGAGTTTTCGAAGGTTCAGAATGTACTTACGATCCTCTTCAAGAATTTCTACAGCTTTTTGACGGCGTGGAGCTTGCTTCGAGCAAAAATGCACGCGCGGAAGCTTTGGCCGCTTTGCCGCTATTTGATCGCTTGCAACGCAGAATAATCGATGGTGAGAAAGTTGGATTGGAGGATGATCTCAAATCCGCTATGGATCAAGGAACAAAGCCTTTGCAAATAATTAATGATCATCTTTTAGAGGGTATGAAAGTTGTCGGCGAACTCTTTGGTAAAGGCGAGATGCAATTGCCTTTCGTTCTTCAAAGCGCCGAAGTGATGAAAACGGCGGTTGCGATACTCGAGCCATTCATGGAGAAAACAGGTGATAAAGGTCGGGGAACAATGTTGCTAGCAACAGTTAAGGGCGATGTTCACGATATTGGTAAGAACCTCGTTGATATCATTCTGACGAATAATGGTTATCGAGTAGCAAATATTGGTATAAAACAGAGTATTAATCAGATCATTGATGGTGCTATAGAAAGCAAAGCAGATGCGATCGGAATGAGTGGTCTACTGGTTAAATCTACGGTAATCATGAAAGAGAATTTAGAGGAAATTACCTCTCGTGGACTCGATCAACGTTGGCCAATAGTTCTTGGGGGAGCAGCACTGACTCGCGCCTATGTTGAGCAGGATTTAGCCAGTATTTTTCCTGGCGAGGTGCGTTATGCACGTGATGCTTTCGAAGGTCTGCGTTTAATGGATTCGATAATGGCAGTAAAGCGAGGAGAGGCAGGTGCAGCTCTACCGCCTTTGAAGGAGCGAAAGACTGCTAATACTCGTATAAAAGAAGTAGATTTGCCGGTTGATATTGCACGCAGCGATGTCAGCATTGATGTTTCAATACCTACTCCACCATTTTTTGGATCAAGAGTTGTCAAGGGAATTTCACTAGCTGACTACTCTGGAATGTTGGATGAGCGCGCGCTGTTTGTGGGGCAATGGGGCCTAAAAGGTAATCGCGGTGAATATGAGGAAATGGTTTTAAAAGAAGGTCGTCCTCGTCTTCGATCATTAATCAATGAAGTTCAATCCAATGGATGGCTAAATGCAGCTGTTGTTTACGGTTATTTTCCTTGCTACAGCGAAGATAATGACCTGGTCATACTCCATCATGAAGGCGCTAACAAAGGACAAGAGCGTCTTAGGTTCACATTCCCAAGGCAGCGTCGAGATCGTCGACTCTGTATCAGTGACTTTTTCTCATCGAAGGCATCTGGCAAAACAGATGTAGTCGCCTTTCATGTTGTGACTATGGGAGCCTCTGTAAGTGCCGCAGCGGCAAAGCTTTTTGCAGCAGATAAGTACCGTGAGTATTTAGAGCTACACGGTTTATCAGTGCAACTTACTGAGGCGCTTGCGGAACATTGGCACGCTCGTATGCGCGAAGAACTTCACGTTAACGATCAAGATGCACCTGAACTTCAAGCAGTGCTTGATCAAGGCTATAGGGGTTCTAGATACTCATTTGGTTATCCAGCTTGTCCTGATCTAGAGCAACAAGTGCAGCTGTGCGAATTGCTAGAGCCTGAGCGTATTGGCGTTGAACTATCAGAAGAGTTCCAACTGCATCCTGAACAGTCAACTTCGGCCATCATTGTTCACCATCCAGAAGCAAAATATTTCAATGCGAACTAAATAGCATGTTGGATTTTTTCGAGGCAGTTTTTTTCGATATGGATGGCCTAACAGTTGATTCAGAACCTCAGTGGCTGATTTCTGAACGTGAGGTAGTTGCTCCTTTTGGCTATGAGTGGACACAAGAAGATCAAGTGGCGTGTTTAGGTGGGCCACTTGAAAAACTGGGCAACTATATGTCCCAAAAGTGCAAAAATGTTGAACCGTCTGCATATTTTGTTGAACAATTAATCAAGCGGCAGGCAGAGAGAATGCGAAGCAACACTTCTGTAATGCCAGGTGCGGTAGAACTTATACATTCTCTTAAAGCTAATGGAGTTAAAACCGCCTTAGTTTCAGCTAGTCCTCGCGTGATCATCGATGCGGTCCTCGAGAATATTGGCGAAGATCTTTTTCCTTTTTCAATTAGTGGCGATGATGTTCTAAATACTAAGCCAGATCCAGAGGGATACATAAAAGCAGCTGCAATTTCCCAGAGTAAAATAGAGAATTGTCTTGTGTTCGAGGACTCACTTCCTGGGATGAAAGCTGCAATCGATTGTGGTGCCTGGTTGATTGCGGTTCCTCATATGGTTCAAATTCAGGAAAGTGCGCGAGTTAGAAGTATTAAATCTCTTACAGAGTTATCGTTTGAAAAACTCAAGTTATTGAAAGCTGACTTTTCCATAGCGATTTAGCTATTGTGTGCAGGACAAATCTTTTTAAAGAAACACCAATCACATAACCTCGTAGGGTTAGGTGGCCAATAATCTTTTTCAATTGAGATTGAGATCTCATTTGCAACACGCATGAGGGTTTTTTCCGTTGACTCTAGATCGGCCAACGTTGGGTTACTTTTTACAAGCTTTCCGTCACCAAGGTAAATCAGTTGTAACAACCGTGGGAGAACACCTTTATTCTTCCAGTATAGAAGTGCATACACCCGCAACTGGAAAAGTGCTTTCTCTTCCCAGCCCGGCTTTGGAGCCTTTCCTGATTTGTAGTCAACGATTCGAACTTCTCCGGTCTTTGCAACATCTAAGCGATCCACATATCCATGCAAGTAGATGGATTCTGTTAAGTCATTTTCTAGATGTATCTCTCTATGAGTGGCCTCGAATGACTTAGGATCTTCAACGGTGAAATATGTTTCAAGAAGCGAAGCTGCTCGATCTAGCCACTCTTTTTCGTTTGTAACAAGGTTACTCAATTCTGGTTTCGCCTCGATCTGCGCTTTCCATCGCGAAGGAAGAAGTTCTACTGCAGTTTGGGGGGTCCTGTTCACAGCAATCGATTCAAAAAGGTCATGCAGAACTGTGTGTACTAGCGTTCCCCTTTCGGCATCCAAAGAAGGAGGCTCGGGCAACTTATCAATCTTGCGGTAACGATATAAAAGTGGACAGTTTTGATACTCACTCACAGCGCTAGGGGACAGACGTAGCGGTTGATTAAAACTCATGTTGCGCAAGATACTCCTACCGAAGCGGTTTAATTCGCCTAAGATGCTCCCGTGTCTAATCTTGGTTTCTTTGCCGCAGGCGATCGGATTCAATTAACCGATCCAAAGGGAAAGTTGTACAGCTTCACTATTACTCCAGGAAAAGAGTGGCATACACATAAGGGCTGGATCACACACGATGATCTAATCGGTTTACCGGAAGGTTCAGTTGTCAGCACGACAGCCGGATTGTCTTTTTCTGCTTTCAAACCTTTACTGTCGGATTTTGTTTTAACAATGCCCCGCGGTGCAACGATTGTTTATCCAAAAGATGCGGCAATGATCATTGGGGTTGCAGATATTTACCCAGGTGCGCGAGTGCTAGAAGCAGGGGTTGGAAGTGGTGCCTTAACGATCTCGTTACTGCGCGCTGTTGGAGATAGTGGATCTGTTCATTCAGTCGAGCGTCGTGATGACTTCGCCAAAATTGCACAAACAAATGTCCAGGATTATTTCTCTGGAGAGGTCAAAAACTGGACGCTAGATGTTGGAGACTTGCAAGATAAAACTTTTGACGCGAAATACGATCGAGTTGTACTTGACATGCTCGCACCATGGGAATGCATCGATACTTCAGCGCAGGCTCTTCGACCAGGTGGTGTTTTTCTGGCATATGTCGCCACCACAACTCAGCTTTCCGCCACTGCAGAAGCCCTGAAAAATGACGGTCGATTTACTGAACCCGAAAGTTCTGAAACTTTGGTACGCGGTTGGCACCACGAAGGTCTTGCAGTCAGGCCTCAACAGAGAATGATTGGGCATACTGGTTTTCTGATTCAAAGTCGTCGTATGGCACCTGGTGTTCAAGTTTTGGCTAGGCGTCGACGTCCTGCTAAAGGTGCATACGGTGTCTCGGAAGATTGAACGATTAGTTAACTTAACAATCGCACTTCTGGCAACGAAGAGATTTATAACAAAGGCTGAGATTTTTAGAACAGTTGAAGGCTATGAGGGAACACCGGAAACAAAAGAGCGCATGTTTGAACGAGACAAGGACGACCTTAGGGCCTTGGGAATTGAAATCTCGGTCGGAAGTTTTGATCCCCTATTTCAAGACGAGGCCGGTTACAAAATAAACTCTGATACGTATCAGTTGAATCTAGGTTCACTTTCGCCTCTAGATCTTTCCTTACTTTCCTTAGCGGCGCAGTGTTGGCAAGGCGCGGCTCTTGATCAAGCGGCACATCGAGTGTTACGTAAACTTCGTTCAATAGGTATTCCGGCAGATGAGTTGGATCTTCCGGCGATTCATTCAAAGCTCTCCACTAGTGGTCATGACATCGAAATCATTAGTAGCGCTATCTCAGATCATTCGTTGTTAAGTTTTAACTACATCTCCAAGAATCTAGAAAATCATCGTCGTACGGTTATTCCATTTGCCTTAGCTACTCATCTGGGATTTTGGTACGTCGCTAGCGTGGATCAAGATAACCAAGAGGTTCGCATCTTCAGGTTAGATCGAATGATTGGTAACGTTGAGAAGGCTTCACCGCAAAAGGATTTCGAAGCACCCCAGGATTTTGATTTCCATAACTCTTTGAAAAATTTGCATTCAAACAAGTCTGCAGTTTTCGATGTTCAAAAGGGAAAAGGCCAACTCATACGAAACATCGCAACTTCATCGATAGATCTAGGGGAGTGGGATCGTTTGGAAGTTCCAATTGTTAACATGGAGAATTTGTGTTCACTTGCTTTGTGGCATGGACATGACGTTGTAGTGAGAGCACCTGAAGATCTTCTCGACATGATTAAAACCTCACTCCAAGAAATTTTGGTAGATCATGAATAAAAATTTATCAGCTCCTCTTTTAAGAACGGCGCGATTGTTAGACCTAGTTCCTTATCTGAACTCAAATCAGGGTATTTCTATCCAAGACTTGGCAAAGGATTTTGGTGTTTCAACTGCACAGATAAATTCTGACCTCACCACGCTATGGATGTGTGGCTTGCCAGGCTACACACCACTGGAGTTAATGGATTTAGAGTTTGAGTCCGGATATGTAACGATTCGAAATGCCCTAACCCTTTCTAAACCTCGAAATGTTTCTTTCGATGAGGGTTTGGCCTTGATGCTTGGCCTTGAACTTTTACAGCAACAGATACCTGTCGATCGGCGAGATTTGCTAGCAGAGATAGAAGTTCTAAAGGATCGATTCTCTGTGCAAATTGGAGTTCCTAGGGCCGTGACAATTTCGCACGCTATAAAGCCCGAGATAGTTTCTCCGCTGATAGAAGCAATTAATACCTCACAAGATGTTGAGATCTCCTACCACTCACTCTATTCTGATGAGATTTCCGATAGAAAAGTAACTCCTTTAGCGATCTATGAAGAAGATGGAAATAGTTATCTCCGTGCTTTCTGTAGAAATGCAGAGGCGTTAAGAGTATTTCGTATTGATCGTATTTTGACTTTATCAAAATCCTTGCGCGATCCCAATGGCTCAGTTGCACCTAAGGATTTCATAAGCGCAGACGATATTGGAAAAGACAAGATTTCTTACACGATCCGAATTAAGCGGCTGACACGCGATGTCATTGAAAGATTCGATTTAGCTCAGCTGCTTCAGGAGAATGCCAAGCCCGAAGAGATAACTGTCGAGTTGTCATCCTTCTCGGGAGAATGGATTCAACGTGCCGTATTAGCAACTGGATCGGATGTGGAGCTGCTTTCTCCTCCAGAATTACGCAAAGAAATTGCCGATCGTGCTCTAAACCTATTGGATCGCTACGCCCGAAAATAGCGCCTAGGAGAAGTTATCAACCTGGTGTAAACTCGTGGTAATTACAAACGACCACGGTTGGAGTTTTAAATGAATCTAGGCGCACGCGAAATTATCGTCCTACTTGTAGTGGTTTTGGTTCTCTTTGGTGCAAAACGCCTTCCAGATTCAGCACGTTCTCTCGGTCGCTCTATGCGTATCTTCAAGAGTGAGATGAAGGAAATGAAGGCTGACGACAAGCCAGTCAATGAAGAAGGAAATTCAGAGAAGTAAACCAATGGCGTCTACCAATGACGCGAGGATGCCGTTACTAGATCATTTACGGGAGTTTCGTAAAAGAATTGTACGCGCAGCTATAGCGATATTTCTTGCTTCGGGTGCAGGGTGGTATTTTTACAACACCATCATCACAACGCTTGCCGAGCCAGTTTGTGACTTAAAAACGGCACAACTTTCAGGATCAGAAAATTGTGGTGCGCTATACATCAGTGGCGTTTTGGGGCCATTGAATCTACAGATGAAAGTAGCGCTACTAACCGGTGTAATAATCTCAGCGCCGTTCTGGCTTTATCAATTATGGGCTTTCATTGCTCCGGCATTACATCGTAAGGAAAAGCGGAATAGTTTTCTTTTTATCTTGTCCGCCACACCTTTCTTTGCATTTGGTGCAACCCTGGGGTATTTGATCTTGCCTTTGGCAATAAAAGTTTTATTCGGCTTTACACCAGAGGCTCTGAACAACTTGGTTCGCTTTGATGACTACTTGGACTTTGTTCTTCGGATAATCCTCTTGTTTGGTCTGGCTTTTGAATTACCGGTCTTCCTTTTAACTTTCAACCTAATTGGTTTCTTAAGAGGAAAGACGATTCTTCGACCTTGGCGAATCTGGATATTTGGTATTTTTCTCTTTTCCGCTGCATTTACCCCCACTGCCGATCCATTTACGATGCTTCTACTTGCCATACCGATCATGGTTTTGTACTTCATGGCTGGTTTTATTGCTGTGTTAGTGGATAGGGCCCGCGATAAAAGAGTCGATAAAACCGAAGTAGGAAGTTCGTCAATCGAATCTCCGACTTCTATCTCAGATTAAAAGATAGGCTCGTGCCATGTGGGCCCTGGTGATTAATCCTGTTTCGGGTCAGGGTAAAGGGGCAGTAGTTGGAACCTACGTTGCTGGCTATCTCAAGAATGCATCTGTGCCGTATGCAATCGTCACTGGAAAATCATCGATAGCGCTAAGTGATCATTTAGAAACTTTCCTGAAGGCTAATCCAAGATGTCAGGGGGTTATTGCGGTCGGAGGAGACGGGCTGCTTCATATAGTTTTGCAAAAGGTTATTCCAGCTCATGTTCCGATCGCGGTTATTCCTGCAGGTACAGGTAATGACTTTGTCAGGTCACTGGGATGGGACCTTACCGATGTTGATACCCAACTTAACCATGTGCTTAATAATGATCCAACTCCAATGGATCTAGGTTTGGTTGATGGAGAATGGTTTGCAAGTGTTCTTTCCACAGGTTTTGATGCGATAGTCAACGAACGAGCCAATCGACTTAGTTGGCCAAAAGGTCCTATGAAATACAACGTGAGTATCGCCATTGAACTTCCAAGGTTTAAACCAAAAGATTACGAAATTCAATTAGATGATCGGACTATATCTACGCAAGCCATGTTGATAGCCGTAGGTAATGGGCGTTCATATGGTGGCGGAATGCTCGTTTGTCCCAATGCTAATATGAGCGATGGGCTTTTTGATGTGATGGTCCTACATCCTGTTTCAAAAATTGAATTCATCAAAACTTTTCCTTCTGTCTTTATTGGGGCGCATGTCGATCATCCTTCAGTGGAGATCGTACGAAGCAAGAAAGTCCGCATTGATTCAAAGGCCGTGGCTTACAGTGACGGAGAACGAATTGGACAACTGCCCGTAAATGCCGAATGTATTCCTGGTGCGATGCTTGGATGGAGACCATGACCACGCCGGCAGCCTCATATGCGGCGGCTAAAAAACGAGGAATGCATCCTGTTACTACCGCTTTCGTCCAAACTTTTGATTTTGAGTTTGATCCATTCCAAATTTCCGCTTGTCACGCGGTTGAAGATGGAAAAGGTGTGCTGGTCGCAGCGCCAACGGGTGCTGGAAAAACAGTTGTGGGGGAGTTCGCTGCGTATTTTGCACTTCAAGCTGGAAAGAAATGTTTTTACACAACTCCGATAAAGGCACTTTCTAACCAAAAATATGCTGAGTTTGCAGAGAAATTTGGTGAGGATCGAGTTGGTTTGTTAACTGGAGACACGAGTATCAACTCCGAGGCAGATATTCTTGTGATGACCACAGAGGTCCTTAGAAACATGCTGTATGCGGGATCAAATACCCTTACAAATTTAGGTGCCGTTGTCATGGATGAAGTTCATTATCTGGCAGATAAATTTCGTGGAGCCGTCTGGGAAGAGGTATTGATCCATCTAATGGAAAGCGTGCAAGTTATTTCACTTTCTGCAACAGTTTCAAACGCTGAAGAATTTGGCGAATGGCTGGGAGAGATTCGCGGCGAAACCGAGGTCATTGTCAGTGAAATTCGACCGATACCTCTTTTCCAGCATGTGTTGATCGGGAATCGCCTTTTAGATCTTTTTGAGAAACCAGGTCATGTTAATCCTGAAATCCTGAAACGAGAAAGGGAGGCGATAAGACGAACCTCATTAGGTCGTAACCGCAGATCGCGCTTTGATGATTCGAGTGATCGTCTTTCACGATCTGACATTATTGAAAAACTTCAGGGAGAGAGTCTGCTGCCTGCGATAACTTTTATTTTTTCTCGAATTGGATGTGATGCCGCAGTTAAGCAATGTTTACATGCTGGCCTTCGCTTAACTTCACCTCAAGAGCGAGAGGAAATTCGGGCTACGGCCCTGCGCTACACACAGAACATTGCAGAAGAAGATTTAGAAGTCCTCGGTTTTTCTGAGTGGCTTACCGCTTTGGAACGTGGCATCGCTGCCCACCATGCTGGATTGCTTCCAAGTTTTAAGGGCGCAGTTGAGGATCTTTTTCAACGAGGGTTAGTAAAAGCAGTTTTTGCAACAGAGACTTTAGCGTTAGGTATCAACATGCCAGCCAGAACTGTGGTCCTAGAAAAACTTGTAAAGTTTAATGGTGAAGCTCATGTTCCCATTACTCCAGGTGAATACACACAATTAACAGGTCGTGCAGGTCGCCGTGGAATCGATATCGAGGGAAACGCAGTCATTCAATGGTCACCAACTGTCGACTCTGCAGCGGCCGCAGGTTTGGCATCCACACGTACATATCCTTTGCGTTCATCATTTTCGCCTTCTTACAACATGTCAATTAACTTGATTGCACAGTTTGGTAGAGAGAGGGCCCGTAGGTCCCTGGAATCATCCTTTGCCCAGTTTCAAGCCGATAGAGCCGTTGTTGGACTTACTCGACAGATTCGAAAAAATGAAGCATCTATTCAAGAGTTAATGAAGGATGCAACGTGTCATATGGGTGATTTTGCCGAGTATGCACGGATTCGCAGATCGATAAAAGAAGTCGAAGTTTTGTTAAGCAGGCGTGATCAGCGTAAGACCTTCGACAACAGACAACGAGGCCATCTTGAGGGGGAATTGTCTGAACTTCGAAAAAACATGAAGAGCCATCCTTGTCACGGTTGCGCCGAACGTGAAGATCATTCTCGTTTGGCAGAACGAGCAGGACGATTAACTAGAGAAAATGACGGATTGACATCTAGAGTAGAAAATAGAACGCACGTCATTGCCAAGACATTTGATCAGATCTGCCAGGTGCTTGATCACCTGGATTACATCCATGGAGAAAAGCCTTCTGCACAAGGGAAAATTCTGACAAAAATCTATGCCGAATCAGATCTTCTACTTACCGAATCTATTCGAAGAGGCTTGCTAGATGATTTGAATAGTGCTGAACTTCTATCAGTTGCTTCTTGCATGATCTTTGAGTCAAGATCGGCAGAAAATATTGCGCCAAAAATGCCAAGTGCGAAAGTCACATCTACGATCACAGAAGTAATCGCTCTCTGGGCAGAACTTGAAAAAATCGAAAGTGATTTTGGGGTCAAAACTCAGCGTGAACCAGATGCAGGATTTGTATTCGTTTCCTATCGTTGGGCTATGGGAAACTCTTTAAGCAATGTTCTTAAAGGTAGCGACATGTCTGTTGGAGATTTTGTTAGGTCCACAAAACAGCTTATAGATCTTCTCAATCAAATTGCTGGTGCAAGTGAGAGTTTGCGACCTGCTTGCAAAGAAGCTGTAAAAAAAATCGATCGTGGTGTTGTTGCATATCTAATGGGGGACATATGACTCTGATGCTTTTGGATAGTGCTTCACTTTGGTATCGCGCCTATTACGGAATGCCCGACACCATGATTTCACCTGAGGGCATACCGGTGAATGCAGTGCGCGGTTATATCGATATGATCGCTCGATTAGTTCAAGCATATAAACCAAACCGATTGGTTGCCTGCCTTGATGGCGATTGGCGTCCAAGTTGGCGAGTTGACATATTTCCGGAGTACAAAGCTAACCGTATTGAAGAAGACGGTGATGAAGAAGAGGAGCCCGAAACATTAACTCCGCAAATTCCAATTCTCTTAGATCTGCTTGATCTTTTTGGAATTCCGGTTGTTGGAGTCGATGACTATGAAGCCGATGATGTCATGGCTACCTATGCACATATAGAAAAGGGTCCTATTCGAATAGTCACGGGAGATCGAGATCTTTTTCAAGTTGTAGACGATAAGAAAGATGTAAAAGTCGTTTACCTTGCTAAGGGTTTATCACAACATGACTTGGTCGATATTAAATACGTTGCGGATAAATACTCTATTCCGGGGGATAGATACGATCTTTTCGCAATGTTTCGCGGAGATCCTTCAGATGGACTGCCCGGAGTAAAAGGAATCGGTGAGAAGGGAGCAGCAATTATTGCTAACTCCTTTGCTACCGTTGAAGAGGCCTTAGAGGGAGCGAAAAATGCCCACGAGAATCTTGCGCCCGCGTTGGCTAAAAAAATAATTGCTGGGGCTGACTATCTAAAGATGGCGCCAACTTTAGTTCGTGTTGCTAGGGATGCACCTTTGCCGAAGGTAGATCTAACACTTCCAAAGGCGCCAGCTGATCTTTCATCAATCTATCAATTTAAGGAGCGTTATGCCTTGGGGGCTAGCGTCGATCGTTTGATCAGTGCATTAGGTTGGTAGGGGTTCTACTTTCGGCTCTCTCCGGACTTCTTTTATCACTTGCTTATGAACCAGTGGGGAAGTGGTGGATAGCACCATTAGCAATAGGTTTGCATATGTATTCAATGCACCTTACTAAAGGCAAGTTAATCTCGGCGTTTGTATTCGCACTCGTATTTAATGCGATTGTTCTACATTGGAGCAGTACATTTGTGGGCTCATTGCCTTGGTTAATTCTTTCCATTGGATTAGCGGTTTTCTACATACCTTTAGCGTTGGTGTCACGCTGGGGTATCTCGATTTATCCGATAGTTTTCATAATAATGGAAGAGTTCAGAAATCATTTTCCATTCGGGGGATTTGGTTGGACAAGACTGGCTTACACCCAGGCCGATGCGCCTTATGCACGGATTGCTGCCATCGGGGGATCCATTGCATTATCCAGTTTCGTATTGTTGATAGCGCTGTTTCTTTTTATACTCTATCAAAAGCGGTTCACCCTTCTACCAATAGCACCAGTAGTATTTTTACTAGTTCCGTTTCAGTTACAGATTCCTGGCACAACTGAAGTCCTAATGATTCAGGGAAATGTTCCAAAATTTGGTTTGGATTTCAACTCTAGAGCTAAAGCAGTATTTAATAATCACCTGAATCTGACGAATGATGAATTATCCAAAAACTCAAATGTCGATTTTATTTTGTGGCCAGAGAATTCAGTTGACGTTGATCCATTTATCTATCCAGATATTTCAAATGCCCTTAATAAAATAGATAAGCCTTTGATTATTGGCGCAGTTCTAGTTAAGGGCGAAAAACTGCAAAATACCTCGATACTTTGGGATGAGACGGAACCAAAGATCTACATCAAACAACATTTAACTCCATTTGGTGAATATATCCCGATACGTTCCATCGCGAAATTAGTTTCACCTTTGGTAGATCGCGTGAAGGATTTCGAGCCTGGAGACGGCGCTAATAGCGTCTTTACAATTAAGGAAGCAAAGATCGCTCCCATTATTTGCTTTGAACTCCTCGATGATTCAATACTGCACCATGCTGCAAAAAATTCGAATCTTTTAGCGGTTCAAACCAATAGTGCAACCTTTGGAATGTCGGCTGAAAGCGCACAACAGTTGGCCATGACTAGAGTTCGTGCAATAGAACATGGCAGAAACATTATTTCCGTCTCTACCACCGGATACTCAGCTGTAATTGATCGAAATGGTAAAGTTTTTCAACAAACATCAATGGGAACCGCAGAAAGCATTCGCGCCAAAGTTGAACTCTTAGATGGACAGACGCCCAGAGATAAACTAGGTAGTTGGGCAATGTTTATAACCATAGGCATTTTGATCTTGATAGCCCGCCGAGCGTATAGATAATGCCGATAAGTTACATTATGTAAAGTTATGCGAATTCGGAGATTGGTAGACAGGAACAGACCAGATTTCGGTCCCCATAAGCTCCATCTATACGCCCCACTGCCGGCCAATACTTACCCTTTAGGCCAATAATTTCACCAGCGATTAAACCATCCCTTTTTTCAGGCAATGCACCGAATTCACGGGTATATGAACGGTTCCAATCGTTAGAGATAACCGCTTCAACTGTGTGTGGAGCATGTCTTAAAGCTGACTCTTCTACGCTGACCAATCCGTCGATAATCTCCTGGATCTCTCCATGAATACAAACCATTGCAGATATAAATCTGTCAATCTCTGAAAGATCTTCACTTTCTGTAGGTTCAATCATCAGTGTGCCCGGTACAGGAAAACTCATTGTAGGAGCATGGAAACCATAATCCATCAACCTTTTTGCAACATCATCGACGGTGACACCACTTAACTTCGTTATCTCACGAAGATCCAAGATACATTCATGTGCAACTCGACCCTTCTCCCCCGTATATAGAACAGGAAAATATGGATCCAGTTTTGTTGCCATGTAGTTTGCAGACAAAATTGCTATCGATGTTGCACGCGTTAAACCTTCTGCCCCCATCATTCGAATATATGCCCACGAAATTGGCAAAATGTTTGCTGATCCAAATGGCGCACCGCTAATTGGACCAGGGCCAGTTTTAGGACCTGCTGTTTGATCCATCGGGTGATTTGGCAAGAAAGGAGCAAGATGAGCTTTGGAAATTACGGGGCCAACACCTGGTCCTCCACCGCCGTGAGGGATACAGAATGTTTTATGAAGGTTTAGGTGTGAAACATCGGCGCCAAATTTGCCAGGTTGTGAAAGCCCAACCAGCGCATTTAAGTTCGCCCCATCAACGTAGACTTGTCCCCCAGCGTTGTGCACCAATTCACAAATCTGGGTAATTGCAGATTCGAAAACGCCATGTGTTGATGGGTACGTAACCATAATTGCCGCAAGATTGTTGGAATGCTCTGCAATCTTGTCCTTAATATCTTCAAGACTTACGTTTCCAGATTCATCACACTCAACAACAACAACTTTCATTCCTGCCATAACGGCACTTGCTGCATTGGTTCCATGGGCGCTAGATGGAATCAAACAAATCGTTCTCTGATTGTCACCTCTTGAATCGTGGTAATTTCTTATAGCCAGTAGTCCCGCAAACTCTCCCTGGCTTCCGGCATTTGGTTGCAAACTCACTGCGTCATATCCGGTAATCGCGATCAGCCATGATGATAGTTCTGCGATTAGCTGCCGATATCCAGCGCTCTGCTCAATAGGAGAAAATGGATGAATTGATGAGAACTCAGGCCAAGTTACCGCCTCCATCTCAGTTGTTGCATTCAACTTCATCGTACAACTACCTAAAGGAATCATCGTGCGATCTAGCGCAAGATCTCGATCAGAAAGTGTTCTAATGTAGCGCAACATGGATGTTTCGGAACGATGAGTGTTAAAGACTGGATGCTGCAAAAACGTTGAAGTTCGCAACAACTCTTTAGGCAACACAGTTTGATTGACGACGATCATTTGCGTTTTAAATATCTGCGACAGGGCTTGCAGAACCTGATCGTTAGTTGTTTCATCAAGAGAGATTCCAACATGATGCTCATCTATTGCGCGTAAGTTGATTCTCAATTTTCGACTATCAGAATGTATCGCTGATGCATCGGGTACTTTCACGATAATGGTGTCAAAAAAATCGATTGTTTGAACTTCAAAACCAGCTGATGTCAGAGCTGCGACTAACGCTGCAGTCTGAGCATTGATTTTATTTGCAATTGCTTTAAGACCCGAAGGACCATGCCACATCGCATAGAACGCGCTCATAACTGCGAGCAAAACCTGCGCGGTACAAATGTTGCTTGTCGCTTTGTCGCGACGAATATGTTGTTCTCGAGTTTGCAGTGCTAGTCGAAAAGCTGGATTGCCATGTGCGTCCAAACTCTGCCCAACTAATCTGCCAGGTAAGGAGCGTTCCAAACCGGATCGAACACTGAGAAAACCTGCATGAGGCCCACCAAAACCCATAGGAACACCGAATCGTTGCGCTGAGCCCACTGCAATATCTGCTCCCCACTCCCCTGGAGCTTTAAGTACAGTTAAAGATAGAAGATCTACTGCGGCAATGAGTAACGCGTCTTTCTCATGAGCCCATTTAGCGATCTGCGAGTAGTTTCGAATCTCTCCAGATGAATCTGGATATTGCACTAGTACCCCAAAGACATTTTCATTCGACAACTGTGAAAGAGAATTAGGATCAGAGAAATCAACCACTTGTACAGTAATCCCTAACGGCTTAGCTCGTGTTGAAACCACTGCAAGGGTTTGTTGATGGACTTTCTGGTCCACCAAGAAAACTGAATCATCGCTTCCCTTAAAGACTCTTCTAGCTAACGTCATCGCTTCAGCAGCAGCTGTAGATTCATCTAGCATCGATGCATTTGCAGTTTGCAAAGCAGTGAGTTCACATACAACTGTTTGAAATGCGAACAATGCTTCTAAGCGTCCTTGTGAAATTTCCGGCTGATACGGCGTGTAGGCCGTATACCAAGCTGGATTCTCTAAAACATTCCTCAGCACGACTGGCGGAGTAATAGTTGAGTAATAGCCGCATCCGATCAAAGATGTGAAAACACTGTTTTTATCTGCAAGATCATGAAGGGCTGCGATCGCTTCGATCTCTGTGAGAGGTTGTGGCAGAACATTTTCAAGCTTTTCGGTGATGGCTATATTCTGAGGCACAACCTCTGCAATAAAATCTTTGAGGCTGGAGTAACCAAGCTCCATGAGCATTGTTGACGCTTGAACCTCGTTGGGCCCTATGTGCCGATTTTCAAAAGACTCATGGGAGCCCACAACATCACCTCGCCCAAAATCAAAAGCCCCAGGTCGGGCTATGGGCGCAAGAGTATTATCCCTTACGCGCCTTTGCTCTTTCGACGCAATGAAAGTTCGTCGTTATTCTCACCACTTACAAACTGACCAGCCACTTCACCTTGCAGAACCGACAGTGAACCTTCGACTTCGTGCCAAACTTTACCAACTGCTATGCCAAAAACTCCCTGACCACCTTGTAATAAATCGATAATCTCATCCGAGTTAGTGCATTCATAGATTGAAGCTCCATCACTCATCAACGTGATTCTTTCTAGCTCAACTACCCCACTGTTGCGCAAGTGATCAACCGCTGTACGAATGTTTTGTAGCGAGACTCCTGCATCCAATAACCGCTTAACAATCTTTAAAACTAAAATGTCTCTGAAGCCATACAGTCGCTGTGTTCCAGATCCACTGGCGGTTCTAATGCTTGGTTCGACCAAACCCGTTCTCGCCCAATAATCTAACTGCCGATATGAAATACCTGCAGCAGAGCATGCTGTCGCGCCTCTGTAGCCGATCTCTAAATCCTGTGGGGACACGGGAATTCTCGATTCTCTTGGGGAATGGTTAAAGGTACGGGCTACACATCTTGGATACAAGAACCGACACGATCGAACCCTCTAGTTGAGGTTTAGTCTTTAGCAAGCCTCAATGAACGGCCTTTAGCTGATGAAGTCCTCGGGGTTAATCTGGTCTAGGAACTCTCTGAATTTCTCGACCTCTTGATTTGTTCCATCCCCCGCCGGCATCTCTATCCCGGCCTTATTGAGCAACTCTGCAGTGGCCAGAATATTGCTGTGGGTTCTAATTGCTAAGGCGATGGCATCTGAAGGTCTGGCATCAAGGGTTAATGCTTGCGATGACTGGTCTCGGATAAGCAAGGTGGCGAAAAAAACACCATCCACAAGATCGGTTACATGAACTGCAGTGAGTGTTGCCTCTAAAAGATCCAGAGTGTTGCTCAATAAATCATGAGTCAAGGGTCTAGCCGGTTCTAAGCCTTGTTGAGCAAAAGCGATCGCCGTTGCTTCTCCAGTTCCGACCCAAATGGGAAGAAATCTTGAACCGTTAATTTCTTTGAGAAGGACGATGGGCTGATTTGAGGGCATCTCTACACGAACCCCTACAACTTCCATGGGTATCAGCATTGTGGAAGTTCTAACGAACTCTGTTGAGGCCACCACGAACAAGAGCCGCGTGAAGTCTGATCGACAATGACGCGATCTCTTTTTGCACCTCTTGGGCGCGAGCTTTGGAATCAGAATTTTTCTGTCGAGTCAACGGAGTAATTACCTGCTCAATCAAACCTATCTCTCGATCTGCCGCAGATTTAAAGGATCGAAGATGTCTTGGTTCAATCCCAAATCCACCCATCTCAGTTACTGCTTTCGCGACGGCCAATGCATCCCCGTCGTAATGACGACCACGAGGAGCAATAAGCCCGTAACCTTCTAGCTCGACTAATTGTTCTTCCGTCAGGCCGCTATTTTTTAGCAGTTCGTCTCGAGACAAACGCATCTCGCTGACTTCCCCAAAGGTGCTTGGAGCCATTTCACCATCGATGGTGGCAATGTTAATTGTTGGGCGAGGTGTAGCAACTGCTCCAACCTGAGCCGGCTGCAGGCCGCGATCTATCGCATCGAGATTGTCCTTAATGACCTTTAAAGGAAGATACTGGTCTCGTTGTGCGAGCAAGACATAACGAAGACGGTCTAGATCAGAGGTCGTGAATTTTCGATATCCAGATGGCGTTCTTTGCGGCTCTATTAATCCTTCGGATTCGAGAAAGCGAATCTTTGAAATCGTAATATCGGAGAAGTCACCCCGCAATCGGTTGAGAACTTCACCTATGCTCAAGTAAGCCCGTGCTGGAACTGCCATGTCTACTCCCCTAGAAATCGATCAATTTGTTAAAACAAATTCCTTAATCCTTGATAACTGCCTTCTTACTTACTTCCAATAAACAATAAATGAAACTTACCAATTTGAAACTCATCTCCCGAAAACATTGTGCGCTCTGTAATTGGCGCATTTTCAAAATATGTGCCGTTGAGTGAACCCTGATCGGTTAAAACGTAACCATCATCAACTTTTGTGATCCTCGCGTGCAGACGTGACACCGTAATGTCATCTAAAAATATGTCACTTTCTGTCGATCTTCCAATGGTTACGCCTTCTGATGAAATAAGAAAGCGTGATCCCTTGTTTGGTCCACGAGCAATAATGATCATTGATTTTTCAGATTTGGAAGCCTGTATAGCTGCGATGACCTCGCGATCCTCGACCGGTAGCCCGGCAATGATTTCATCGAGTTTGTTAGATGGGGAATTACTAACCTCTCGAAGATTTAGATGCAGGGTCGTGGTGAGTTCGTTCTTTGGCGCCTCAGCAACCATGCCACCACCTCCTGACCGTCAACCTAAGGGTGACAGTAGAGGGCTAAAATCCTTTGGTCAAGCCGTGATTTCTGCATACTCGAGAGAGGTTAGAAGGTCATCTGGTTGACCATTTACTTCTATCTTTGCCAGCCAACCTTGCCCATAAGGATCTGAGTTTATTGTCTCTGGTGAATCAGATAGCGACAGGTTGATCTCAACAACTACTCCAGTAACTGGTGCATAAATATCTGAAACACTTTTCGTTGACTCAACTTCGCCGCACACTTGTCCAGCCGTAACTTGATCCCCCACCTTTGGAAGTTGAACATAAACGATGTCGCCCAGGGCAGCCTGGGCATAGTCGGTGATTCCCATGGTGCAGATTGATGAGTCGATACTGACCCACTCATGTTCCTTTGTATAAGAAACATTACTCGGAATCGAAGACATATTTATCCCCTAGCTGCAAAAGAGCCTGACGCGCATAACCAATACCTGTCGAAATGTAGAGCGCAAATCCCCATATTGCAAAACTCCATCCAGTAACAAAAGCTATGTCTCCCCACCCGCCATTAGATTGTGCAAGAAGCAGAAGAGGGAATGCATACATCAAATTAAAAGTTGCTGCTTTACCCAAGTATGTGACAGTGAAAGCCGGGATTGACCTTCGTGCCATCAAAATTGTTAGAAAACCGAGAACCAGATCGCGAGCAATCAAAATAAGAATCATCCATAGCGGTAAGATCTCACGAACAAGAAAAACGATAAGTATGGCAAATATGTAAAGTCGGTCAATTGCAGGATCGGCTAACTCGCCAAATCGTGAAGTTTGATTCCAGGCTCTGGCGAGTTTTCCATCAAAGTAATCTGTAGCTCCCCCAATTACCAAAACGACTATCGCCCAACCATCTGCTTCAAGATTTAATGCAAGATGTATAAAAACTGGGATGCCTAGAAATCGTAAAAAAGTTAGAGCATTAGGAACAGTAATCAGAGTGCTCACTGGTTGTCTCTTTCTTTTACTCTAATCGCTACTTGCACCGGAGTTCCAGGGAACTTAAACTCCTCACGTAAACGTCTTTCTATGAAGCGACGATAGGAAGCCTCGATCCATCCACTAGAAAAAACAACAAATTTTGGTGGAGCGATGCCCGCTTGCGTTGCGTAATAAACTTTGGGTTGCTTGCCCCCTCTAACCGGTGGCGGGGTAGCCCCAATGAGCGCGCCCAAGAATGAATTCAATTTCGCCGTAGGTACGCGTCGCTCCCAACTATCGAGTGCAGTGCGTAATGCCGGTGCCAAGCGATCTCTATGCCAACCAGTTTTCGCGGCAATGTTAACTCTTTGAGCCCACTCAACCTGATCTAAGTGGCGATCGATCTCCCTATCTAGTGCGATGCGCCGATCCTCATCCACTAGATCCCATTTGTTCATAACAATCACCATGGCTTTTCCAGCTTCTTCCACCATTGTGATGACTCGAAGATCTTGTTCGGTAATTGGCTCTGATGCGTCTAAAACAACGACTGCTACTTCACAACGTTCAAGTGCTGTAGTTGTTCGAAGTGAAGCATAATAATCTGTCCCCGAATCTTGATTCGCTCTCTTCTTTAATCCTGCTGTGTCGATAAATCTCCAAACCGATCCTCCAAACTCTAGAAGTGAATCGACTGGATCGCGCGTTGTTCCTGCTGCATCATCGACTATCGAAAGAGACTCCCCTGCAATTGCATTAAACAAGGAAGACTTCCCGACGTTTGGTCTACCAATCAATGCAACTTTTCGATATCCATCCTGATTTTGAGCTCTACCAACTTCAGGTAAAACTGCAACGATATGGTCGAGTAAATCTCCACTGCCTCGACCGTGGAGTGCGGAAACAAATCTCGGCTCCCCTAAACCTAAACTCCACAAACCGTGCGCCTCTGCCTCTTCTCGTTCGCCGTCGACTTTATTTCCAATGAGAATGGTTGGCTTCTTAGCCTTGCGAAGATGTTGAACTAAAATGTCATCCTCATCTAAAGCACCAACCTGTGCATCAACGACGAAAGCTAAAACATCAGCATCGGCCATTGCTAATTCTGAACCGGCACTTACTTGAACGGATATTCCATCGGGCTTTGCTTCCCAACCACCTGTATCCATAATAATGAAGCGTCTTCCACCCCACTCGCATTCGTACTTAACACGATCACGAGTTACACCTGGAACATCTTCAACTATCGCTTCTCGTCGGCCTAAGAATCTATTGATTAGTGTGGACTTTCCTACGTTAGGTCGGCCTAGAATCGCAACTATTGGTAGGCCGAGAAGATTCCTTTGTTTGAGCAGTTCCCAAATACGATCTATCGTCTCCTCTAAATCTAAATTTGTGGAATCAATCTCCACCGCATCATTTGCCATTGCCAAAGGAGAGTGAACACGAGTGGAATCGATGGAATCTCTTGAGCCTAGAGATGCCTTGATATCAACTGATTTATCCTCAACTTCATCCTCGCGGCGCTTGGCTCTTGCATCTAAATCTGCCGTTAAGAATATTTTTAGTCCTGCATCTGGTGCTACAACAGTTCCAATATCTCTGCCCTCTACAACCACGCCGCGCTCACTGGCATCAATGATTTGATGTTGCATTGCTAGGAGGGTTTTTCGAATCTCGGGCATAGCACTAATTCGTGACACATTTTCAGTAACAGAGTGCCCTCGTATTGAGTGAGTGATCTGAACATCACCAGCGTAAACATTTGCAGAAACAGGATCTGCTTCAAAGCGAATGGGATGATCTTTCAATAACTGTAGAATCGAAAACGCTTCTTCGCAGTTATTTTCTAAAGCTAGCCAAGTTACAGCGCGATAGAGTGCACCAGTATCTAAATAGTTCCAACCGGCACGTTGAGCTATAGCCTTAGCAGCAGTGGATTTTCCTGCACCGCTTGGACCATCTATTGCTACAACTATGCCCATGTGAAGAGCCTACTTCTAATTGCGAATTGGATGAACGTTCCAACCAATTGAGCCAAGATGATCGGATAGTTTGCGGGCATCTGGGGCCGAAAGAGCCAGTGTTATAAGTGCGCTTAATTGGCCAGGTGAGTGTTCAATAATCAAATCTTCAACATTGACACCCAGAGATGAACACTCGTTAAAAATTGCTGCAAGCTGACCCGGCTTATCGTCAATTACTATGGGAAGGTGACTGTATTCCCTCGCTTTACCACCATGCTTGCCTGGTATTAACTCTCGTCCTTTGCGGCCCTGCAACAAGATTTTTTCAATTTGAGAAGGATCTTCAAGGTTATCAATCAATATCTTTAAATCTATCTGTAGATCCTTGAGCAAGACTGCCAGGACATTTCGGTTTGAATAAATGATCTCTTTCCACAGCTGTTCGTCCGAAGCTGCAATTCTTGTTGTGTCCCGCAATCCCTGACCTGATAGCTCCATCCATTCAGGATTAGTTCCGATGAGTTGCTTTGCCAGAAGTGACGAAACTATTTGAGGCAGGTGCGAAATCTTTGCCACCGCGGAGTCGTGATCAGAGGCTGAAAAAACCACTGGAGATGCCCCTAATAGAGAAATCAAATCTTTGACCATTTCTGTACTTTCTGATTCTGTCGACTTTGTCGGTGTAACCACCCAACTTCGTCCGATAAATAGATCTGCCCTAGCCGAACTCGCTCCCCCAATTTCGCGTCCCGCCATGGGATGGCTCGGCACAAATCTCAAGGCCATACCGGAAATAGCTTCAACCTTTACCAAAACTTCAGTCTTAACGCTACCAACATCCATAAACGTCGACTGAGGGTTTAAATCAAATTCACCTTGCAAAACCATTTCAAGCTGCCTCGTTGGCAATGCAAGAATAACTACCTCAGGTGATTTGATTGCTTTTGAACCAATCAAATCGGAGGCTAAGGACTGGGTTTTAGGATCTGAATCAACCATTTCCACGTGAATTCCATGTTGAACTAAGCCCAAACCGATAGAGGTTCCTATCAGCCCGGAACCAACTATTCGGACCTGAGAAACACTCTTTTTCGGCTGGCTTTTTAGCCCCTCGGAGCCTGCAATCCCGCTCACTGAGCTATATCGCGACGAAGTGCAGCCGCTCCGCGAAGATATGCGTGCGTAATTTTTTCACGTGGGAGCTCAGTTTCAACGAGCAAAAGCGCCCTCACTGTGCGATCCAACGCATTTGGTACCGGGACCTCGACCGAACCAAGTAAAGGGACGTTAGCAAAACCCATCTCGCGACAGGTTGCCGCAGGGAAAGCAGCCGTTAGATCGGCCGTAGAGGTAAAGAAAACCGAAATCACATCATCTGGAGATATGGAGTTAGATGCCAAAATCGAGCTAATCAACTCCTGAACACCAGAGGCTATTTCCGCAGAGGTATTTGCCTCCACTTGGATTGCCCCTCGAATCGCACGCGTTGCCATGGGATAAGGATACCCGCCTTGTCTCAATCCGGCGGGATGTTAGAAAACCTAGAGGCAATTAAACCATTTGTCGATATACCTGTTTTACGATTTTTACTTGATCAGTCGCAGGTTCCCAATTTACTCACTCCTAAAGTCTTAATTATCGATAAAACCATATTTTTGGAAATTTCGGTGTTCAATTTGAACCCCAAATATAGATATATCCACATAATCTCCAACAAATATAGATTTATCGTTTAAACGGTATGAGCAATATTTATTAATAAAACCTAAACAAGTTAAAGATTTAAAGCTTTTTGTAGATTTAGCAATTCTGTATTGTTGAGATCTCGCCAGCGGCCTTCGGGTGTATCCCCCAAAGATATTGGACCAAATTTTGTTCGGACCAACCGAAGAACGTCCACGCCGACCGCCTCCATCAAACGTCTAATGATGTGATACCGACCCTCATGTATCGAGACCTCGATCCACCGAGGCGAAATCTGCCTATAGCTCAAGACTCGGCCCATGCCATCTTCCAGTTCAACCCCCTTGAGAAGCACCTTATCAATGCCCTGAGGTAGGACTCCATCGAATTCGATGATGTAGGTTTTTTCAAGTCCAAAGGAAGGATGGGTAGCCCGGAAGGTCAAATCACCATCATTTGTGAGCAGGATTAGTCCTTCTGAATCCTTGTCCAGGCGACCAACGTGAAAAAGGCGCTCTTTGCGAAGATCGATAAAGTCATCTAAAGAGGGGCGGCCTTCTGGATCAAACATGGTTGACAAAACGCCCTTTGGTTTATGAAGTACTAAATAACTCTTAGACAAAATTGGCTTAATTGTCTCACCATCAACCATCACCTCAGATATGGTCGGATCGAACTTACTTCCCATCTCACGGATAACGACGCCGTCGACACTTACTCGGCCTGATTCGATCAGTTCATCTGCCCCGCGCCTGCTAGTAACACCGGCATCGGCAATTATTTTGTTGAGCCTCATTTGGGCCATGGCTATCCTCCCGACAGTCAGGAGGCTAGGTTAGCCCAAGGGTTAGTCGGTTAGCGAATCGAGTATTTCGTCAAGGCCTTCTAGATCTGGAAGGTAAGGCGCCAGGGCGGGCAAATCTTCCAGAGAGTTTAAGCCTAAGCGCTCTAGAAAGTAGCTAGTCGTTTTGTACAAAATGGCACCTGTTTCGTGCTCGAGGCCCGATTCTTCCACTAAGCCTCGCGTAACTAAGGTCTTCATTACGGCTTCCACATTCACGCCTCGAATGGCCGACACGCGTGCCCTGGAGACTGGCTGTCGATAAGCGATTACAGCCAGGGTTTCAAGTGCGGCCTGGGTTAGCCGTGATTGCTGACCGTCTAAGACGAACTTTTCTACCACGGCTGAATAGTTGGGATTGCTATAAAAGCGCCATCCCCCGTTGATCTTGCGTAGAGAGAAACCACGATCTTCATAACTTGTCTCGAGAACGGCTAAAGCAGCCTCTACAACTTCAACGGGTTGTTCAAGAACTTGAGCCAGTACTACCTCACTAAGCGGCTCATCGACGACCATTAGGATCGCCTCGATAGAACGCTCGACTTCTACATTAGACATTATCGCCGCTTTCTGTCGAATCTTGCATATTCAGAACGACCGGAACGTCGAACTCATCGGTAATTTCAACTTCACCTTCCAGGCTTCCAGTCCAGCTTATTTGAAGCTCTCCCAGCGCTATTACCTGCTCAAAGCGCAAAACTCCCTGACGATAGAGGTCCAACAAAGCCAAAAATCGAGCTACAACTACAAGGGTATTGTCCGCATCAGAGATTAGGTGCCTAAAACTTACTGTTTTCCCGGCTCGTAGAGCTTGAATCACGGTCTTTGACTCTTCAGCAACACTGACCATGGCCGAATGAAGATGTTCGAGCGCAACAACAGGCGTGGTTTTGGGTGTTAGCACGCGCTCGGCGATGGCCGCAAAACGGGCCGCCCCTACCCCAATCAGCACCTCAGGCAACAGGGCCGAAAGAGCCGGATCTAGAGCCACAACTCGCGGAAAGGATTTTTCGGCTGCAGCGATGCGCTCGCTAAAGGTAGCCGCGATCTGCTTGAAAGCACGGTACTGAAGCAAACGCGCAAACAAGAGATCTCGTGCCTCCAGCAACGCCAAATCTTCCTCGTCCTCAACGTCGCCACTTGGAAGCAGCCGGGCCGCCTTCAGGTCCAGAAGAGTTGCCGCTACTACTAAAAACTCAGTGGCCTGATCTAGTTCCCACCCTTTACCTGAACTCTCCAACTCTCGAATAAATGAGATGAACTCATCGGTCACGGCGCTGAGGGCGACCTCAGTAACGTCCATTTTGTGCCTAGAAATGAGCTGAAGCAAAAGATCAAAAGGGCCATCGAAATTATCTAGATGGACAGAGAAAGCACCCGATGCGGGATTTACATCGGTTGATTCCTTTAATGAAATCTCCATTGGCGCACCCTACTTCACGCTTGCCTGTTTTCTATGTAACGCCTAGGCTCACGGCTATATCAGGAAAGAGGTTTGAAGATTGAGCGCTAAATCGACAATTGCAGAAGAGGTTGCTACCACAGCCAACCTGCTCGGCAAAAAAGCTAAAAACTTCCCTGCGCCTGCGGCCTTGGTTAACCATGGCAACGCAAAAATTATCTCAATCTTCAATCAAAAAGGTGGTGTTGGAAAAACAACGAGCACTATCAATCTGGGAGCTTCTTTAGCCGAACTTGGCCGCCGTGTTTTATTGGTGGATTTTGACCCACAAGGTGGTCTATCTCTTGGTCTTGGCGTAAATGCCCACTCTTTACCGTTAGAACAAACTGTCTACTACGCATTAATGACTCCAACAGCAAAAATAGATGACATCGTTTTAAAGTCCTCCGTTGCTGGGCTTGATTTCCTTCCCGCAAATAGAGATCTTGGTACTGCAGAGACAACTCTGGGAGCTGAAATTGGTGGACAGCAATACCTAAAGCGTGCACTTGCACCACTGAAAGATTTTTACGATGTCATTTTGATTGACTGCCAACCAACTATGGGTCAACTTACGATAAATGCATTAGTTGCATCAGATGAAGTCATTGTTCCTATGCAATGTGAGTACTTTGCACTTCATGGATTCATCGAACTCAAAGGAAACCTTGACAAAGTAAAGAGCTTTCTGAACCCAGAGTTACGATTGATAGGCATCTTGGCAACAATGTATGATAAAAAAACTTCGCATAATCGTCAGGTGCTAGAGCGCTTATTAGAACAGTTCCCTGAAGATGTCTTTGAAACAATAATTGCAAAAACAATTCGTTTTCCTGAAACCACAGTTGTTGGCGAACCAATTACAAAATATGCTACTTCATCTGGTGGAGCGGCTTCATACCGCCGCTTGGCCAGAGAGTTAATCGCCAGAGGAGGCGCACGATGACACGCAGAGCCAATCTTCCAGGAGCCGATGAACTTTTTCGCTCAACCTCTCCTGCACTTTCTGCGGTCCCAACACCAACAAACACCGAAGTGGCCGCTCCTCTTGTTCCACCTGCAATAGCAACACCAAAGGCACCGTCTTCGAAAAAAGGTGTCCGCACAATTGCCCGAAGACGAGTGACAACAGTTGATCGCTCCCCCTCAGGCCGTGAGCGACATGATGAAAAAATTACTGTTTACCTCTCACCAGATGAACTATTCGACTTGGATCAGGCGAGATTACAGATGCGTGGCGATCTAGGTTTAGCTGTTGATCGCGGACGCATAGTTCGCGAATCTATCGCCGTAATTATTGCCGATCTTGAAGCAAAAGGTGATCAGAGTATTTTAGCTCGCAGATTACGCGGTCAGTAAAACTTATTTTGCTCGCGGATGAGCTAGAGAATAACTCTCTCGTACCTTATCGATTGTGATCAATGTATAAATCTGTGTTGTTGTTACAGATGCATGGCCCAAAAGCTCTTGCACGACACGAATATCTGCTCCTCCATCTAATAGGTGAGTTGCATAGGAGTGTCGAAAAACGTGTGGCGAAACATGATCGGTAACTCCTGCAGCTTTAGCCGAATTTAAAACCATTTGCCAGGCCGATTGACGTGAGATTCTCCCGCCTCGTGCATTAACAAACAATGCTGAAGTACTTTCTCGACCCTTAGTAACAAGATCCGGACGGATGCGCACGCAGTAGTTCTCAATCGCTTTGGTTGCAAATGATCCGAGTGGAACAATTCTTTCTTTAGATCCTTTACCACGTAGCTTTAAAGTGGTTATCTCACCATCACTGGTAGCGGTAGTGCTTAGATCATTTACATTAATACCGATTAATTCGCTCACACGAGCTCCACTACTGTACAAAAGTTCCAGCATCGCTTGGTCTCTTAATGTGATGGGTTCGCTCTCTATGTAAGCCGATTCAATCATTGCCAGTATCTGCGTGATAGTTAACGCCTTAGGTAGACGCCTGACAGATTTACCTGACGCAATCTCAAGTGTCGGATCGGCAAGCCCGTGTTCTGCTTGTAAGTGTTTGAAGAAGGATCGCAATGTCGAATCTATTCGATTAATTGTTCCTGTTGAAAGATTATCAACTCGAAGCGATGCCTCGAATCTTGTGATCTCTTCTGGCGTGACTGACCTTAAGTCTTTATCTTTTAAAAACGAACTGAATTTTGCTAGATCACGTTTATAGGCCGCGATTGTGTTCTTAGCTAATCCTCTCTCGATCTGAAGATGATTCAGAAAAGCCTCGGTTGCTAAGTCATAATTCATTCATTGACTCTCCGCATTTTCCTGTGGGGTCTTGCCTGTGACAAAGCACTTCTACTTCTTTGCAGCTACCGCCGCTGCAATCAAGCCTATAAACAAAGGATGTGGCCGTGTTGGGCGCGAACGAAGTTCTGGGTGAGCCTGTGTACCAACATAAAATGGATGAACTTCCTTTGGAAGCTCTACGAATTCAACTAAATCACGTTCAGTAAACATGCCTGAGAAAACAAGACCAGCTTGTGCGATTTGATCCCGATACTGATTGTTGACTTCATATCGATGCCGATGTCTCTCAGAAATCTCTTTCGATCCATACAAAGATTCAACAACAGAACCTTCCAGTAAATCTGATTTATAAAGGCCCAATCGCATAGTTCCGCCCATATCGGCTTTGCCAGAAACAACTTCTTTTTGATTATCCATAGTCGCAATCACTGGCGTTCCCGTATCTGAAAACTCAGCCGAAATCGCATCCTTTATGCCAGCCAAATTTCTTGCGGCTTCAATCACCATACATTGCAATCCTAAACATAAACCGAGGGTAGGAATCTTTTTCTCGCGAGCAAATTTCAACGCACCAACTTTTCCTTCGATCCCTCTGATTCCAAATCCACCTGGTACGCAAATAGCATCTAGATCAGATAATAATCTGGAAGCACCTTGTTCAGTTTCGCACTCATCACTTGCAATCCAAACAATCTCAATCTTTGCATCATTTGCAAAGCCGCCAGCACGTAACGCTTCAGAAACCGATAAGTAAGCATCGGGCAAATCAATATATTTTCCGACAAGACCAACCTTGATGTGGTGTTTTGGATGGTGAACTTTTTCCAACAAAGCATCCCACTCACCCCAAACCACATCATGTGAAGTTAAACCTAAACGTTTAACTACGTATGCATCTAAACCCTCTGAGTGCAGAACTTTAGGTATGTCGTAAATTGATGGAGCATCCACGGCAGCAACTACAGCTTCGGCGTCGACATCGCACATTAGTGAGATCTTCTTCTTCACTCCCTCTGGAATTTCGCGATCAGAACGAAGGACGATCGCATCGGGGGCTATACCAATACTTCGTAGCGCTGCAACAGAGTGCTGAGTCGGTTTAGTTTTCAACTCACCTGAAGGCCCAATGTAAGGCACTAATGAAACATGTAGGTAGAAAACGTTATCTCTACCGACAGATTGGCGAATCTGTCGAATAGCTTCCAAAAAAGGCTGTGATTCAATATCTCCGACAGTTCCACCAACTTCAGTAATAACTAAGTCTATTTCTGGTCCTGCCATCGCAATAATGCGCTCTTTAATCTCATTGGTAATATGTGGAATCACTTGCACTGTCTCGCCCAAGTATTCGCCACGTCGCTCCCGCGCAATAACTCGAGAATAAACTTGACCAGTGGTTACATTCGCAGAGCCATGCAGATTTCTGTCCAAGAAGCGCTCATAATGGCCAATATCCAAATCTGTCTCGGCGCCATCATCGGTTACAAAAACTTCACCGTGCTGAAATGGATTCATCGTTCCTGGATCCACGTTCAAATATGGATCTAGCTTTTGCATTGTCACTCGAACACCGCGTGCTACTAACAATCGCCCTAAACTAGAAGCTGTTAGACCCTTGCCTAAACTTGAGGCAACTCCACCTGTTACGAATAAATGTTTAGTCACATGTGCTTGGCCCATGGAAGACAAACCTATCATCTTTCGAGGCAGAGACCTTACATCTTAAGCGCTAGTAACTCCGTGGCGTGCTCACGCGCACTTGAAGAACCTTCCAAACCGGCCAACATTCGAGCAATTTCCTGAATGCGCTGTTCGCCTTCAACTTTTTGTACGTCACTTTGGCTTACTAAACCATCGCTATTTTTTTGAACAACAAAGTGCGAATCCGCCCATGCTGCTACCTGCGGTAAGTGAGTGACAACAATAACTTGTGCATGCTTGGAAAGTTCATGCAACCTACGCCCAACTTCTATGGCCGCCTTACCACCTACCCCAGCATCGACCTCATCGAATACATAGGTACCGACAGGATGAGTTGAAGCGATCACTACTTCGAGTGCAAGCATTACACGCGACATTTCTCCACCGCTGGCACCTTTTGCAAGAGCTACCAATGGCGCATCTTTATGTGACTGAATGTGCATTGAAACTTCATCGCACCCACTACTTGAAAAATGAGATTCTTTAGGCGAACTGTAATCTGGGGAGTCGACATGAGTTATAAAACTTGCGTGAGGCATCGAAAGCGCTTGAATTTCTAACGTCACTGCCTTAGATAATTTCTCGGCTGCTTTCACACGCACAGAACTTACTTCTTGTGCCGCAGATAGAAGTCTCTTTTTTATACTCTTTAACTCATTTTCTAATTGCACCAATCGTTCATCTCCGCCGTTGAGATCTGCAATCGCATCAGTACTGTTCTTGTACTTAATTACTAATTCTTTGATACTTTCCTCAAAATCTTGAGAATCTCCAAAACGTTTCACAAAAGCAATCAAATCTGCCTTACGGTTATGAAGAAACTCTAAACGCTGTGGATCGGCTTCAAGTGAACCCGTGTATGAATTTAGTGCACTATTTGCATCATCGAGTGTGAAGAAACTTTCACTCACTTGTTGGTAAATCACTTCTAATGATTGATCCTTCTCTTTGGATTTCTCTAAAGCTCGTCTTGCGTTACCAAGGAGGGTTAAAGCCCCAAATTCATCTTGTGAAATCGCAGACAAAGCCTCTTGCGTTGCTAAACCAAGTTCTTGAACACTAGATAAACGTGAAATCTCAGCTTCGATTTCTAGCAATTCACCTGCCCTCGGTTTTATATTTGCAAAAGCACCTGAGAATTCAACTAATTCTGCTAGCTCTGATTCTTTCTGAGCAATCGACTTTGTCAGCGCTGTAATTCGAGCTTTCATTTCATGGTATGCGTTTAGGCAACTCAAATATGCCGACAAATCTAGCTGTGCGAATCTGTCAACAAGTTCTCTTTGTTTAGCGCTTTTTGAAATGCTCTGATTGGCCGATTGCGCATGTACTTCCACGAGTTGGCTTGCGACCGTACTAAGCATCGAAGCTGTGACATTAACGCCGTTGCTAGTTGCCTTACTTTTACCATCATTATTAACCGTGCGAGTAATGATTATTTGCCCATTATCTATGATCAAGTCTTCAAACAAATTCTCACTGGCCTTAGGTATCGCAAATCTTCCACTTGCCACTAATCTCTCAGAGCCTTTTCTAATCAATGAACTATCTGCCTTGCCACCTAAGATCAGATTCAACGCAGTCAAGATCATTGTCTTTCCAGCCCCTGTTTCACCAGACAGAACAGTTAAACCCTTGGAGATCTCTAAAGCAGATTGATCAATAACTCCTATGGAGCGGATAGTTATCTCTTCGAGAAATGTGCGTTCACTCACCACGCCAGCCTTCAACGGGAAGCTTAAACTTGGCAACTAAACGGTCGCTAAATGAAGTGTTTTTTAAATGCGCAAGTTTTATGATTCCAGCGTTTTTAGTTACCAACACTTTATCTTTCTCCATTAATGGGAATTTGCGCAAGGCATCGGCCGAAAGAAAAGCTTCAGCCGACTCGATACCAACCACAATTTTCGACGTTGGGGAAATAACAAGAGGTCGCGAGAAGAGAGCATGAGCCGAAATAGGCAAAACTACCAAGGCATCTACTTCTGGCCAAAGTATTGGTCCCCCGGCTGAAAATGCGTAGGCCGTAGAGCCAGTAGGTGTGGAACAAATTAAACCGTCGCACCCCCACCTCGAAATTGGGCGGCCATCTATTTCAAGAAAGAGTTCAACCATTGTCGCTTTTTCGCGCTCAACTGTTACCTCATTGAGCGCCCAACCTGAATCAACGGTTTTCCCATTTCGGACCACTTCATACTTAAGGGTTATTCGCGAATCAATAACGTAGCTTTTGTCTACAACCGCTGCAATAACTTCAGAAATTCTAGACTCTTCTACTTCAGATAGAAAACCAACATGACCAAGATTCACGCCAAGCAAGGGTATCTCTCGAACATGTGCGACTTCGGCAGCTCGTAGCGTTGTTCCATCCCCACCGAGAATCACCGCAACTTCTACCTCAGGTAAATCAGCGATACTGACATGATTTATTCCATTAACTTCAACGTCAGAGATTGTGTATAGATCAAATGTAGATTCAAAAGCTTTTTGAAGTTCAACTGCTGCACTTACGGCGTCCTTGCGAGATGGGTTACAAACAATAAGGAGGCTACGCATTATTGTGGTCCCTTCTCAATGGCTTCATCAATTGCTTTTCGATCTATTTCAGGTGCACCTCTGCGCAACCATAGAAAATACTCTACATTGCCAGCAGGACCTGGAAGAGAGCTAGCCGTGACACCTAAGGTTCCAAGGCCGACGTCATATGCGGACTCAGCCACATCTATTACTGCCGATTTACGTAAGGCCGGATCCCGAACAACACCGCCTGCGCCTAGTTTTTCACGTCCGACTTCAAATTGTGGTTTAACCATCACAACAAAATCAGCATCTGACTTCGACACTGCCGCTAAGGCAGGTAGAACAAGAGTTAAAGAAATAAATGAAAGGTCAGCAACGACTAAATCAATAGGTTCTCCAACCATATCGCCTGTCAAGTGACGAATATTTGTGCGATCTAAAATTGTTACACGCTCATCTTGGCGTAACTCCCAAGCAAGTTGACCATAACCAACATCAACGGCAACAACATGAGCTGCACTCCGGCGAAGAAGTACATCCGTAAAACCACCAGTTGATGCACCGGCATCAAGGCACCGTTTGCCTTGAACCGTAACCCCATCAAAAATTGTTAAAGCACCGTCTAGTTTATGGCCACCTCGTGAAACAAAGTCATCTCGATCCCCTGCTATGACAATTGAAGTCTCTGCATCAACTTGCGTAGCTGGTTTAGTGGCTGGAATTCCATTGACTAAAACAGAGCGCTTTTCGATCAAGTCGGCGGCAGCATCTCTAGATCGCGCCAGTTCACGTCTTACCAACTCAGCATCTAACCTAGTTTTCATAGATGTATTTACATACCGTCGATCGAAGAAAGAGCTGTATTCAGCTTTTGATGAAGCTCTTCGAAGCGGGCAGCGTGTTCACTCACTTCCATATTATCAATTTCGCTTAACTCGGCTCTGACTTCAGCTACCAGATTCTCCGGATTAACATCAGGGAGTACGGCATTCGTATCCTGACCCATGTTGTTTTCCATCACTTTACCTTCTTCGTTTTGGTGGTCTTGGAGTTTTTTTGATCGGTGGATTTCTTCTTTAATTTCTTGTCAGTTTTCTTGTTAGTTTTTTTACTAACATCGGTCTTTACTTTTTGCTTTGCGGACTTTTTTGAACCTTGTTCCTTTTTAACTTTTTCAGTACCAATCAGACCGGCGCTGGTAAGTTCGGCCACCTGTTGCTTTAATGCTTCAAACTCACCGCGTTTTATAAAACCCATCTTCGAAACCGAGCGTTCAACTTCATCTTCTATTTTGACGCGCAATGCCTCGCCGCCCTCTTTTAACCAAAGATTAAGGGATCCGGCAACATCGGATGCCGATTTATTCCCGGAGGCAAGATTGTCAGCCAAAGATTTAAGAGTTGACTTGAGATCGTTGTTGGTGCTCATGAGGTTTAGCCTACCTAAATACGCTAGAAATCTAGTCCTAATGATGTTGGAGCGCAGGTAATCAAGAGCCCAAACGCTAGAAGCTGTGGGCAACTAGCCTTCGGCGCGTTCAGCCGCATTCGTTGAATCGTCGTTATCTAACTCAGCGCATTTTGCAAACCATATCGCGGCTTCATCTTTGCGCCCAGCAGCACTCAGGGCATCTGCGTATGCATAGCGTAGACGAACTGCCCATTCATCTGATTCATTTTTTAACTCTTTGCAAGTCAACGTAACAACTGCTGCATCGAATTCACCAAGATCACGTCTTGCACCAGCTGCCACTATTCGCATCTCTATCTCTTCAGGTTTTGCTAACCGCTTAACATCTGGCGATCCGGCCAGTGCCAACGCCTTTAATGGATTTCCTAAACCTCGTTCGCAATCGGCCATTACCGCCATTGAAGAAACATCACCTGAGATTCTAAAGGCCGCTCGAAGTTCCTTTAATGCAATCTCAAAATATCCCGCTCTATATGCAGCATAGCCAGCACTTTCACGAACAACTGCTAACCGCCCAGCATGATGAGCAGCGGCGATTCCATGTTTGTGGGCCAACAATGGATCACTGTCTTGATACAGATTTATGCAAACTAAATGTCGAGATACAACTTTTGCATTTTCCGGTGAAAGACTAAGTAACTCAGCCCGGACGCTTTTTTCTAACTCTTCACCAGTTACATCCTCCGGAATATCGGGTTCAAAAATTCGTGGACGCAATCTTGACTGTTCCCGTTCCATGGGCACAGGCCTTGCCCCGCGTGGGTTTGAGCCGTCCCTTGTTTGGCGGGGAGCTCCTGGCCTTGATGAAGAACCACCTCGCGCTGGAAGGTCTTCTCTTCTCCGGGATGAATTTGGACCGCTTGGTTTGCGCGGTGAATCACCTGAAGGTTTATCTGAACGCGGCCGTCTCTCAACCATCAGCTACGCCTCCAGTTCCTTTATGAAATTTATGTGTTCTTTTTGAATCAAAGTCAGCAATGAGTTTAGTTTAATTCATATATTTCGTTCTTATTTTGATGTGAAAAATAACTTTCGCATCAAAAATATTTCTTCTGGGAAATAAAAAAGGGGCGCTGATTAAAGCGCCCCTTTTTATAAAAGAAGTCCGGCGACGTTCTACTCTCCCACAAGGTCACCCTTGCAGTACCATCGACGCTGAGAGGCTTAACTTCCGGGTTCGGAATGGGACCGGGTGTTTCCCTCTCGCTATGGTCGCCGAAACGCTATTGAGTTTTCGGTCTAAATAAAAAGGGGTCAAACCCTTTTTATTGATCGTGGATCTCGAGACCGTATCTCGAGAGCCAATCAGTGGACGCGTAGCAACTTTGTAGTTAAATCCTCGGCCTATTAGTACCGGTCAGCTCCAAGTCTTGCGACTCTTCCACTTCCGGCCTATCAACCCAGTCGTCTAGCTGGGGGCCTTACCCGGTAAACCGGTGGGAAACCTAATCTTGAAGCGAGCTTCCCGCTTAGATGCTTTCAGCGGTTATCCCTTCCGAACGTAGCTAATCGGCGGTGCTCCTGGCGGAACAACCGACACACCAGAGGTTCGTCCAACCCGGTCCTCTCGTACT